>JBBRIM010000410.1:0-1512 GCA_038221095.1 Candidatus Limnocylindrales bacterium | reverse complement strand
ACCGACGCTGGCCGGACCGTGGTCAACCTGCGCATCCCGCTGTCGCTGGGCCGAGCGGCCCTGACCCAGGTGCCGGGCATCTCCGAGGCGACCTCGGACCGCATCCGCGAGGCGATCGAGGCCGGCATCAAGGGCGCCATCGTCGACGTCGACGACGGAGACGACGGCGTACGGATCACCATCGAATGACTGCCCGCGACCTGGTCGCCCGGCCGATCGGTCGGGTGGCTCGGCTGCCGATCCTCGACCCTCTGGCCATCCGCGATTTCCGGCTGGTGTGGTTCGGCGAGGCGGTCTCCCTTCTGGGCGACCAATTCCAGACCGTGGCGGTGGCCTGGTTGGTGCTCGGCCTGACCGGGTCGGGGCTGGCGCTCGGGACCATCCTGGTGGCGGCGGCGATCCCGCGCGGTATCTTCCTGCTGCTCGGCGGCGTCCTCGCCGACCGCGTCTCGCCACGGGACCTGGCCTTCGGGTCCAACCTGCTGCGGGCCGTCCTGACCACGGTCGTGGCCGGACTCGTGCTGGGCGCCCAGGTCCAACTCTGGCACCTCGCGCTGGTCGGTGTCCTGTTCGGGACCGTCGATGCGGTGTTCTGGCCGGCCATCAACACGCTCGTGCCCCGGCTCGTTCCGACCGACCGGCTGGCCGCCGCCAACGCGCTTATGCAGGGGACCGGCCAGCTCGCAGGGACGATCGGGCCCGCCCTGGCCGGCTTTGCCGTGGCCCTCATCGGGGTCGGCGCCGCGTACGTCATCGACGCCGCGTCATTCGTGATCGCGGCGGTGGCGCTCTGGCTCGTCCGTTCCGGCGCCACGGCGGCACGCCCGGCTCCCGTCACCGAGACCGAGACGACCGCGACGACCGAGACGACCACCGAGCCGACAGCGGCCACCCACCCGGCTGCCGATCCACACGCCACCGTTGAATCGCCCAGGCCATCCATTGCCACGGCCCTCATCGAGGGCGCCCGCGCCGTCCTGGGCGACCCGGTCATGCGCTTGATCGTCATCCTCTCGACCGGCGTCAACCTGGCCTTCACGGGGCCGGTCGTGGTCGGCCTGCCGTGGCTCGTGCTCGTCCGGTTCGGCGGCGATGCGGCCGCACTCGGGCTCCTGTTCGCCGCCTTCGGCGCCGGCTCGCTGGTCGGCGTCCTGCTCGGAGGGTCATTTCCGCGCCCGCGCCGCTTCGGCTGGCTCGTCCTCGGGCTGGTCGTCGGGATGGGGATCGGCCTGGGTGCCATCGGCCTCGCCTCGAGCGTGGTCAGCACAGCCGCCATCCTGGTCGTCATCGGCACCATGAACGGCTACGGGAACGTGGTGATGATCGCCTGGGTCCAGGAGAAGACCGACCCCGAAATGCTCGGCCGGACGATGAGCTTTTTGATGCTCGGCTCGGTCGTGGCCGCGCCACTCTCGATCGCTGTCACCGCGGTGCTCGTCGATGCCGACGCAACCGTGATGTTCCTTGCCGCCGGCGCGCTGGTCGTCGTCTGCGGGCTGATCGCGATGGCCA
>JBBRIM010000409.1:0-1526 GCA_038221095.1 Candidatus Limnocylindrales bacterium | reverse complement strand
AGGATCAGGATCGCCCGGGCATCGCGGGCCAGGATCGGCGCGGCGGCTTCGTAGGCCCGCCGGATCTGGGCCGACTGCCAGCCCCAGGGCACCCGGGCGGTGGAGCTCATCAGCGCTTCGATCGGGACGAGTGAAGCAGCCTCGCGGCCCAGCACCCAGGCTGTTCCGACGTAGGCGAAGGACAGGCGCTCCTGGTTCGGCCGTAGTGGTGGCTGGCCCAGGACCAGGCGAATCCGGGGCCGATCCGCCGCCCGGCCGAGCGCCTCGGCTTCGGAGGCCAGCGCGCGGACCGCGGATGGCGTGCCCAGTCGCAGGACGACGTTGCCGGTGCCCTCGGCCAGGGCCTGGAAGTCCTCGCCGAAGCGCGCCTGCATCGGCCCCAGGGGTGCGCCCTCGAGGCGCTGCACGAAGCCCCGGACGAGCCGGTAGGCATCCTCAAAGGCCAGCCACGGATTGCGCTCGCGCCACTGCCCGGCGCTGGGCAGCTTGACCCGGCCATGGCTGATCCGGAGGGTGGAGATGCGGCCGGGATAGCCGTTCAGGCGCGATGCCGGGATGATCGCGTGGAGGAGGGCCAGGCGCATGGCCGCCTCGACGGCGGGCGCCCGAAGATCCGTCTCGATCCGCTCGAGGATCGCATGGAGGCCCAGCAGCTGCCGGGGAGTGTGCAGGTCGAGGACCGAATCGACGAGCCCGGATTCGCCTTCGGGGTAGGGAAACCGGTCGCGGAGCATGCGCCGGGCGGGAATATCGGCCGCGATCTCGACCGTCCGGGCGATGTCGGCGTCATCAACCGGGCCGTGGCGCTGCTCTCCCCCACCAAGCTGGTCCCGGCAGACGATGCAGCGGTATTGCTTGTGAATCGGCCGGGGCGCGTCGTCGCCGTTCGCCTCCCAGACCACTTCCTCGAGGGTGACTGCCCGACCGCAGGTCAGGCAGTGGCTGGCATAGCGCTCGCCGAGCCAGACCTTGAGGGCCGACTGTTCGCGGGGCGCTGCAGCGATCGCCTGGAACGCCGCATCCAGGTGGCGCACGTCCGGCGGGCGCAGGACAACCTCGGCCAGCAACCGGGTGAGTGGACTGGTCTCGAGACTGGCGGCGCGGCGCTGGCGATCAACCGCGGTCCGCGCAATCCAGCCCCCGCGGCCGTGCAGGTCGACCACGACGTCGCCGGGCCGGCTGTTGGCCTCGATCCGGGCGGCGACAAGCTCGGGCGGCAGGGGCGGGGCGAGCCGGCTGAACGCGGGCAGCGACCAGCCCGGGTCGCTGCGCAGGAACGGATCACGGGCGGCCATCGGTCAATTGTGCCACCCCGCGGCCCGGAATCCGCAGGTGACCTTCGAGGCGCTCGATTCGGCGTCAGTACGGGCGGTCGCGGGCGGCCCTGGGCGGACGTTCACGGCCGTCTCGGCCGGGGTGACGGCCGCGCTGACGGCCGGTCAGCCGCGGTTACGGCTCGTCGAGCTCGTCGGGCTCCTCGACGAAGGCCTCGTCGGTGGTGACGTCGACCGGCAGGGCGCGATCGA
>JBBRIM010000408.1:0-1529 GCA_038221095.1 Candidatus Limnocylindrales bacterium | reverse complement strand
CCTGGCCGCGGCCGTCCGCCGGCTGGCCACGGATCCCGGCCTGGCGGCCCGTCTCGGGGCCGCCGCCCGGGTCCACGTCGAGACGACGTTCGGGATGGACCGGATGGTCGCCGAGTACGCCGCGCTGTACGAGGAGCTGGCTGAGCGGCGGGGGCTGCGCCGATGAGCGGACGGGGCAGCTTCGTCCTGAGCATCGACACCGAGCTCGTGTGGGGCAGCTTTGACCACCGGCCGCCGGCCGACTTCGCCCGGCGCTACCCGGACGAGCGCGGTGTGATCCGCGAGATCCTGGCCCTCCTCGACAAGTACGACATCGCGGCCACGTGGGCGGTCGTCGGTCACCTGTTCCTGGCCGATTGCCGGCGGGGCGAGGACGGGCGAGCCCATCCGGCGATGCCCCGCCCGGACTACGCCTGGTTCCGGGCCGACTGGTACCGCGACGATCCGTGCAGCGACCGGGCGACCGAGCCGCTGTGGTACGGCGACGACATCGTGAACGCGATCGGGGCCGCCCGGACGCATCACGAGATCGGCTGTCATGGCTACTCCCATGCCGTCTTCGGGGACCCGGGCTTCACGGCCGGGGACGCGGCCGCCGAGATCGCCGAGTGCCGGCGGCTGGCGGAGCTACACGGTCTCGAGCTGCGCAGCTTCGTCTTCCCGCGCAACCGGGAAGGCCACCACGAGGTGCTCGCCGAGCACGGGTTCGCTGCCATCCGGGGCACCGATCCGACCTGGCACGCTCGCCTGCCCGGCCGGCTCGGCCGGCTCGGCCACCTGCTCGACCAGGCCCTGATGATCAGCCCGCCCGTCTCGGTCCCACGCCAGGTCCGGCCCGGCCTGTGGGATATTCCCGGTTCGATGCTGCTGATGGAACGGACCGGCGTCCGCCGGCTCGTGCCGGTCTCCGCTCGCGTCCGGAAGGCCCGCCGGGGACTCCGCCGGTCGGTCCGCGAGGGCGCCGTCTTCCACCTCTGGTTCCACCCGTTCAACCTTGCCCCTGACCGGGCAGCGATGCTCGGGGCGCTCGATCGGATCCTGGGCGACGTTGCCGCCATGCGCGACGCCGGCCTGATCGAGGTTCAGACGATGGGCCAGCTGGCAGACCGGTCCGCCGCGACCGCAGGGGCCGCAGGGGCGGGCTCGTGAACCGGCCGCTCAAGGTGGCGTACGTCGCCGCCGACATGTTCCCCGGCGGCAACGAGCGCCAGGTCCTTGAACTGGCCCAGCGCCTGCCCCGCGACCGCTTCCGGACCGACCTGATCATCTTCCGGCCGATGGTCGGCGAGTGGCTGCCATCCCCACCGGTCGGGGTTCGCCACCTGGGCATGGCCGCCCAGGGCGACGCCAGCCTGTTGCGGACCACCGCCCGCTCGATGGGCGGCATCGCGCGCTACCTGCGCGCCGTGCGGGCCGGCCGCTACGACATCGTCGATGCCCGGCTCTTCCACGGCTACGTCCTGGCCGGCCTGACGAAACCACTGAGCGGCGTCCCGATCCTGGTCGCCGGACGGCGCAGCCTGGGCGAG
>JBBRIM010000407.1:0-1533 GCA_038221095.1 Candidatus Limnocylindrales bacterium | reverse complement strand
GCGGGCCTTGTCCACCACGTTGACCAGCGGCCTCCCCGCTGCGAAGCGGCGAGCGTTGGTCGCGATCAGGGCTACTCGTCGCTCGTCGAGATGCGGGCCGTAGCCCGATGTGTGGGGGGTGAGCAGCAGGTTGGGCGCGCCCCAGAGCGGATGGTCCGCGGGCAGGGGCTCTTGCTCGAACACGTCGAGCGCAGCACCGGCGATGACACCGCGACGCAGGGCATCGTCGAGGTCCTCGAGGCGGGTGGTCGGCCCGCGTCCGACATTGACGAAGAAGGCCGAAGGCCTCATCCGGGCGAACAAGGCCGCGTCGAACATGCCCACGGTCTCGGGCGTGTCCGGCACGGTCACGATGACGAAGTCCGCATCGGGGAGCAATCGATCGAGGTCGGCGGGCGGATGCAGCGAGGTCACGGATCGGGGAGGGGATACCGTGCGGGTGTCGACCCCGATCACGCCCACACCGAAGTCGGAGAGGCGGCGGGCAGTCTCCGTGCCGATACCCCCGAGTCCCACGATCAGCGCCGAGGATTCCGGCAGGTAGACTGTCCCCGTATTGAGTGGCTCCGGCCGGTACTCGCCCCGAAGCTGGCGTGGCAGGTAATACTGCAGGCCCCGCGACAGGGCCAAGACGAAGGCCATGATGTGAGCGGCGATGTGGTCGTTGAACACGCCCCGGAAGTTGGTCGCGACGCACGGGTGAGCGACGAGCTCCGGGTAGGAGTAGCCGGGCGGGGGAGCGATCTGCGGCACCTGGAGCCAGCGTAGCCTCGTGGCCTCGGGCAGGAGCGCCTGCGGGATCGCCCCGAGCACGGCGTCGGCGTCACGGATCTGACGGGCAGCCTCCGCGTCCGTCTCCGCGACCACGACCTCGACCCTGGCAACAGCTGCCGAGAGTCCCTCCGCCCATCCGCGTGTCTGATCGTCCTGCGGTGGCAGGAACACCATCTTGAACTGGCCGGGCACGTTCAGCGAGCCTTTCCTGGCGTTGTTCCGACGCGGCGGGCCAGTCGCTCGCTCTCGGGTGAGACGCTCCGGCGATCGTCGAACCGATCCGGGTCCTCGAATGGATGGGCTGCCGCGACGGCCTCGTTCAATGCGACCCCGAGCCCCGGCCGATCCGGGATGGACAGTGCTCCGTCCCGGAGGGTCTCGATCGGTGGACGAACGATCTCGTCGCGCCAGGGGACGTCGTTCGTCGGCACCTCCTGGATGATGAAGTTCGGTGTCGCGGCGGCCAGCTGGAGCGACGCAGCGGTGCCTACAGGGCTGCCGGAGTTGTGCGGCGCATAGCCTATGTAGCGCGCCTCCGCCAGCCCAGCGACCCAGCGCACCTCTGCGATGCCGCCGGCGTTCTGGACGTCGGGCTGGACGATGTCGACGGCTCGGGCCTCGATGAGGTTCGCGAACTCATACCGACTGAACAGCCTCTCGCCACTCGCGACCGCGATCGAGGATCGTTGACGGACCAGCGCCATCGCGCTGACGTCCTCCGGCGGAATGGGCTCCTCGAACCAGAATGGCCGGTAGGGC
>JBBRIM010000406.1:0-1533 GCA_038221095.1 Candidatus Limnocylindrales bacterium | reverse complement strand
GTTGTGCTCGCGCGCGATAGAATTGGGCCTTGCCCAGATAGGCAACAGACTTCTTTCCAATTTCGGAATGGGCATCTGATTCATTTCGGACTGAGCACCTGACTCACCCCGATTCGGTGGCCGACGGCGGTCCGCCGCACGCTCAAAACGCGGCTCGCGAGCTTGATTCCGATATACAGACGTTGGGCTAACCAGTCAACGCAACGACCTTGGCGAGTGCTTCGGATGGTTTCATCCAGCCGAGCGTCTGTCGAGGCCGGCCGTTGAGCTCGCGGGCGACGGCATCGAGCTGGGCCTGGCTGTGGATCGACAGGTCGGTGCCTTTCGGGAAGTACTGGCGGACGAGGCCGTTGGTGTTCTCGTTGGTGCCCCGCTGCCAGGGGCTGTGGGGATCGCAGAAGTAGACCTGGACGCCGGTCTCGACGGTGAACCGGACGTGCTCGGACATCTCCTTGCCGCGGTCCCAGGTGAGGCTCCGCCGGAGCTCGAGCGGCAGGCTCAGGATCCGCTCGGCGAGGGCCGCCCGGACCGATTCGGCCGTCCGCCCGTGGGGCAGGGCGACGAGCATCAGGAAGCGGGTCTGGCGCTCGACGAGGGTCCCGATCGCCGAGCGGTTGGCCTGACCGATGATCAGGTCGCCCTCCCAGTGGCCGGGCACCGCCCGATCCTCGACCTCGGCCGGACGCTCGCTGAGCAGGACCATGCCGGGGATGTCGCCGAACGAGCGCGACCGGGCGGCCGGCCGGCGGCGCGCCCGGCCGGTCCGCAGGCAGCGCGTCAGCTCGGCCCGCAGGGCACCCCGGCCCTGCACGAACAGCGACTGGTAGATCGTCTCGTGGGACACCCACATCTCCGGCTCGTCGGGATGATCGTGCCGCACTTGCCAGGCGATCTGCTGGGGCGACCAGCGCTGCTCGAGGAGCGCCTCCACGATCCGCCGCAGGCGCCGGCTCCGGGCGAGCTTGGCGGGTCGCGGGCGGCGGGCCCGGCGGGCCGCCCGCGTCTCGGCCAGGTGGGCCCGATAGCGGCGCCGACCGCCGTTCGCGCCGACCTCGCGCGAGACGGTCGAGGTCGGCCGCCTGAGCCGGGCCGCGATCCGGCGGAACGACTCGCCGGCGCGCAGGCCCCGGCTGATCTCCTCGCGCTCGGCGACCGACAACCGGAGCGGCGAGCGGACCGTCGCCCGGGGCGGGATGCTGCCGGCCCGGGCGATCACCCGCTGGATCGTCCGCTTGGTTCGTCCCACGCCGCTGGCAATGGCGCCGATCGCCTCGCCCGACGCCACTCGCCGCCGGATCTCCAACACCTCGCTGGCCCTGACCCAGGGCTGCCCACCGTTGCCGACCATCGGTGTCCTCCGTCACGAGATCGCTCTCGCCCGAAGGATGACTGTTGCGTTGGTCAGTTGAGACCGCCCGGCCTTGATGCGGGGCGCCTTGAGGGCCGCCGACAGGTAGGCCAGGTCGGCGGTCGGCGTGCTCATGAGCCGGCTCCGACCAGGGCGTCATAGCGGGCGAGGTCGACCTCGGGCAG
>JBBRIM010000405.1:0-1547 GCA_038221095.1 Candidatus Limnocylindrales bacterium | reverse complement strand
CTGCGACTGCCGCTGAGCTGGCCGACGCCGGCGCCTCGGGCGTGATCGTGGCCGACCTGACCCCCGACGAGGGTGCCCCGTTCGAGGCCGTGGCCCGCGCAGCCGGCCTGGCCGTGGTCTACCTGGTGGCCCCGACCACCGAGCCCGGCCGGCGCGCCCGGGTTGCGGCCCGTTCGGGCGGATTTCTGTACTGCGTCTCGCTGGTCGGCGTGACCGGCGCCCGGACGTCGCTGCCAAGCTCGGTCGGCAAGCTGATTCGCGAGGTCAAGGCCGCGTCGCCGGTGCCCGTCGGGGTCGGCTTCGGGGTAAGCAAGCCCAGCCACGTCCAGGCCATCGCCCGGGCGGGCGCCGATGGCGTGATCATCGCCTCCGCCCTGGTCGATGCCCTCGGCCGTGACGGCCGGGATGTGCCAGCCCTCGGGCGCCTTGTGGGCGAGCTGCGCGCGGCCACCGTCCGGCACTGACCGTGGCTCGGCTGAGCACGCCTGGCCGAGGTCAGCCGGCTGAGCGGTCGTGCTCCTCGAGCGCCCGGGTCGCCGCGATCAGCCGGCGATAGATCGCCAGCAGGTCGGCCTGGGCGATCGGCCCGAGATTGGCCAGGGCCACTCGCAGGAGGACCTCGCGCTCGCGCTCGACATCGCGGACCGTTCGCCGTCCGGCGGACGCCTTGGCCCGGCCGACCTCACGACCCAGCTCGGCTCGCTCGTTGAGGAGGGCCACGATCCGGCGATCGAGCGTGTCGATCCGGTGGCGGAGCTTGGCCAGCTCGGGCGACTCTGCCTTGCCCGCCGGGGTCGTGCGCTCGCGACTCATCGCGGCAGGTCTCCGGCCGCGACCCGCCGGGCGATCGACTCCAGGGCCAGCGAATAGCCAGCGGCACCCTTGCCCACGATCGATTCGAGGGCCACGTCGTGCAGGAAGTTGACCGAGCGGAACGGCTCGCGGCTGGCCGGGTCGGACAGGTGGACCTCGATGAACGGACGCTCCACGGCCAGCAGCGCGTCGCGCAGGCTCACGCTGGTGTGGGTCAGCCCACCGGCATTGACGATCGCGACGTCGAAATCCTTGCGCTGGACGCGATCGATCAGGGCGCCCTCGTGGTTGGACTGGAAGAAGTCCACGGCCAGGTCCAGCTCGGCTGCCCGGGCGCTGATCCCGGCGTGGATCTCGTCGAGCGTGGCCCGGCCGTAGATCTCCGGCTCACGAGTCCCCAGCAGGTTGAGGTTGGGTCCCTCCAGGACCAGGACACGGGTCATCCGGCTGCCTCCAGCAAGTCATCAGTGACGCGTTCGATCAGGTCGGCCGGCACGTCGGTCCGGATCGTGACGAAGTCGGCCGTCGGCAGCACCCAGCGCAGGCGCCCGGCGGCATGCTTCTTGTCGGCGCTGAGCGCCTGGAGGACGCCGGCCGGGTCGAGCCCGAGGGCATGCAGCCCGCCCGCGGGCGCCAGGCCGAGCTCGGTCAGGAGGTCCTCGATCCGCTCGGCCCGGCCGGCCGGGGTGATCCCCAGCGCGACCCCGATCCGGCAGGCCGCCCGCAGCCCGTAG
>JBBRIM010000404.1:0-1562 GCA_038221095.1 Candidatus Limnocylindrales bacterium | reverse complement strand
TTGTTCTCGCTCCCTTCGCTGCCCCACCGCGCGCATCCGCCATCGCGGTCAACCAAGCCGAGGCGCCGTTCGTCCTGCCGACTGCCGGACCCATCGATGCGCCGACCGGCGCTGGCCCAGCGAAACCGACCACCCCGGGCGAGGTCATCCTCCTCGTCGCAGCCCTGGGTCTCCTGTTCGGCGTGATCTATGTGACCCGCCAACGGCGCCGTCCCGCGGAGCAGCCGGGCCCCTAGCAGCGGATCCGGAAGGCCAGCACGTTGTCGAGGGCGCCGGGGTAGGCCGCCAGGTCGGGGAGTGGCACGGGCACGAAGCAGTCGGCGCCGGGGCTGCCGTTCAGGATCGCGGCCGGGAAGACGCCACCGTTGTCCTCCTGCACGACCAGCAGGCGCGCGGGCGGGTCGAACGATGCGGCGAGGTCGAGGACGGAGTCGATGGACTCGTTCGGCAGCGCGAGCGTGTGGTGGCGGGTCGCCTCGGCGAACCAGATCGGCACATCGGTGATCACCGGGCCGGCCTCGGCCGAGAGGTCGACACCCGAGCCGTCCGCGGCGACTCCCGAGAACGCCGCGGCGATGGCGGCAAAGCGATTGCTCGCGTCCCGGGTTGCCCGGCCCTCGCCGATCAGGAGCACGGACGTGAAGAGCAGGCATCCGGCGATCGCGAATGCCGGGCCGAGCCACGCCACCGGGTTCGTCCAGCCGCGCCGTCGACCGACCCAGCCGATGACCGCATCGAGGACCAGCAACGCCGAGATCACGAGCAGCACGTGGATGGCGCCGGCGGCGTGCAGGAACGTTCCCCAGGTCGTCGAGACCGGGAAGACGAGTGAGGCGACAAGGAAGGTGATCACGGAGAAGAAGACGAGCGGTCGAAGGGGGTCGACGGTCGCATCGCGCCGCCGCACCATGCCCGCCACCTCGATCAGCCCGACGACCGACAGCGGAACGCCCAGGAACAGCAGCACCTGGGTCAGGTTGTGGATCGTCCCGGTCCAGCGAAGCTCGAGGAGCGTGGCCGGGCCGGCCGCGAGGTAGCGCGCGAGGGTCGGCGGGTCCTGCCAGGCAAAGATGTCGCTGCCGTGGAGGCTGAAGGCGTTCGTCAGCGCCTGTCCGGGCAGGGGCGTGCCGAAGACGACCCAGTCACGAAGCGCCCAGGGCAGGAACACGAGCAAGGCGAAGAACGCGACCGGGATCACGCGAATCAGCCAGGCGCCGAACCGATCGGACCAGCGCGAGAAGGTCTGCCGTGCGTTCGACCATTCGATCAGGACGAACGTGAGCCCCAGCCAGATGGCCTCGTTGCGCGTCATCGCCGCGAGTCCCAGCACGATCGCGAGCGCCAGCCCGACCCGCGAGCGTCGGACGACGAGTCGCTCCGTGCGCTGGACGAAGGCGTGGATGCCCTCCTCTACGACGCCCTCGAGGCTCAGGCGGGTGCTGAGCCGCGTGATCAGCAGGCAGCCCAGCAGCACGAGCGCCGCGAACGGCATTGTTGAGTCTGGTTGCACCGATCCGAGGACGAGGGGCAGGTAGGCGGCGCTCGTCAGCCCGGTACCGATG
>JBBRIM010000403.1:0-1578 GCA_038221095.1 Candidatus Limnocylindrales bacterium | reverse complement strand
AGCGAACCCGACACGTCGGCCTTCAGGATGATCCTGAGCTCCTTGGCCTGGCCGGCCTGGATCTGCCGGTAGAGGTCCTCGAGGGTGGCCCGTCCGCTGGCATCGCCGGCCTTGGCCGAGTCGGCCAGGTTGCGGGCTTCGACCAGGACACGGGCTTCTTTCTCGTCGCCCACGACTCGCAGGATGTCGCCCGCCATGGGCACGTCGGCCAGGCCCAGGATGACGGCGGCCGACGACGGGCCCGAGCTGGTGATCCGCTTGCCCAGCGAGTTCTCGAGGGCGCGGACCTTGCCGTACGTTCCGCCGACGACGATCACGTCGCCGATCCGCAGGGTGCCCGTCTGGATGATCGCGGTGGCAACCGGCCCGCGGCCCTTGTCGAGCTCGGCTTCGACGATCGTGCCGATGGCCGGGCGCTTGGGGTTGGCCTTGAGCTCCTGGAGGTCCGCAACCAGCAGGATCATCTCCATCAGCTCGTTCAGGCCGGTGCGGGCCTTGGCCGAGACCGGCACGAGCGGGGTATCGCCGCCGTACTCCTCGACGATGACGCCCGCCTCGGACAGCTCGTTCTTGACCCGCTCGGGGTTGGCGTCAGGCTTGTCGATCTTATTGAGGGCAATGATGATCGGGACCTTGGCCGCCCGGGCGTGGGCAATGGCCTCGAGGGTCGTGGCCATCACGCCGTCATCGGCGGCCACGACGACGACCGCGATATCCGTGACCCGGGCCCCCCGGGCCCGCATCGCGGTAAAGGCCTCGTGGCCCGGCGTGTCCAGGAACACGATCCGCCGGCCGTCTTTGACGACCTCGCTGGCGCCGATGTGCTGGGTGATCCCGCCGCGCTCGCCCGCCGCGACCGTCGTCGTGCGCAGGGCATCGAGCAGGCTGGTCTTGCCGTGGTCGACGTGGCCCATGACGGTCACGATGGGAGCACGGGTCTCGAGCAGGGCGGCATCGTCCTGCTCGAACAGGACTTCCTTGGTGGCTTCGGCAACCGGCTCCTCGCCGGCGACCGCCTGGACCGGGCTGCTGGCGGCGACGACCTCGCCGACCTCGTAGCCCAGCTCGCCGGCGACGAGCGACGCAGTGTCACGGTCGATCAGCTGGTTGATCGTGGCAAAGATTCCGCTCTTGATCAGCTCGCGGATCACGTCCGCCGCATTGACGTCGAGCAGCTCGGCGAGCTCCTTGACGGTGATGGTCGGCGGCAGCTCGATCGCGCCACGCTCACGCGGGTCGAGGACCTGCACGCCACCTGGACCGGTTGCGCCGTCGCGGCGCGGGGGCTTGCGCGGGCCGCGGCGGCCGCGGGTCCCGCTTCTACTCCTGGCCACGATTGTCTCCTTCGTCATTCATCGTTGGTTGCGCCAGCGCTGCGCCGGCTGCGACCAGCAGTCCTGCCCGGTCCCCGGCGGGGATCGAGACCGACAGCGCCCGGGCAAGGGCGCCCTTGTTCAATGCGAGCTCACGGCAGGTGCCGTCGACGCAGACGTACGCGCCGCGCCCGGCCATCCGGCCACTCGGATCCTCGATGACCCGGCCGGCCGGCGTTCGGACGATCCGGACCAGCTCCCGCTT
>JBBRIM010000402.1:0-1580 GCA_038221095.1 Candidatus Limnocylindrales bacterium | reverse complement strand
CCAGAGCGGGCTCGTTGACGACCGTGATGCGCTCGTCCGGGAGGCCTGCCCGGCGCCAGAATGCCCGCGCCCGATCCGTCCGCTCCCGGTCCGGATCGATGGTCACGATCGTGCCGCCGACCGGTAGCGCGAGCCCCATCCACAACGTCGAGTAGCCGATCGCGGTACCGACCTCGACCACGCGTCGGTGATTGGCAGCAAGCACGGCCAGCAGCCGGCCGCTATCGCGGCTCAGGATCGGAATCCGCTCGGGCTCGGCCGCGGCCTCCATCTCGACGAGGACGGGGTGGGGCGGGCGGCCGGTTGCCTCGATCCAGTCGAGATCGGTCGAGTCCGGCGACCAGGTTCGGTCGGTTCGTGCCATCGCCTGCCTCCGATCGGCGCTAGTCAGGGCTCAGACGAGCAGCCCCGCGCCGAAGTACAGCCCGGCGGCGAGGATGGTACCGGCCGCAATCGTGCCGACGTTGATGTACAGGAGTCCTGTAGCGGATTCCATCGAGCGCGAGCGGGCCGTCTGCACCGCTGCCCAGCTTACGACCAGCGGGAAGACAATCCCGACGATCAATCGCAGCCACACGAACAATGCCCACGGGCCGACGAGCGCCGCGAAGGCGGGCGTTCCGGCGGGTCCCGCACCCAGTCCGACCCAGGCAACGAACAGGCCAACCTGGACCGCAAGCGCGATGCCAAGCCAGCGAGCGAACCGGATGAGCGGCGCCTCGGGCAGGCGCGGGGTGACGAGATACCAGTGCCCGAGGATCATCGCCGCCCACACACCGCCGAGCACTGCGGAGAGTGCGGCCAGTTCGATCAGCAGCAGGGCGCTGTCGAGCCCGCCGCCACCCCACGACAGGGCGCCGCTGACGAGCACGAGCGCCGCCACGGCCAGCCCCGCAACCGCCAGCGGCGCGGCGCGGCGGCGCTGCATGAGAGCGACGCCGTAGACCGCGGCGATGATCGGCAGCGCGACCAACGCGCCGCGTCGGATCGAGTCCCATGCCGGATCGGCACGGACGGCCAATGCGGGAGACAGGGCCGGGAGGCCACCGTCGGTCAGGCTCGCGAGCAGCGCGAATCCCGCGGCGCTGAAGGCGGTAAAGGCGAGATACCCGCGGGTCGCGTCAGTGCGGAATCGGCCGGCAATGACGGCCGCGAACGACCCCACGCCGAGGGCCGTCAGGACCGTCCAGTTGATGAACGCGAGGCTTTCGGCAATCCGCTCTGCGGGCACGTCGGCGAGTGTAGTCGGGGACGCGTTCGCCCCTCCCCGATACGATGGCGGACGGAGGTGCCGCGCAATGGAATCCACCGGTTCGACGTCGATCACCTGGTACGGCCATGCCTGCATCGAACTCGTGACGCCGGGCGGTGTCACGGTCCTCTTCGATCCGTGGTTCTCCAACCCATCGAGTACGCGGGCGCCGGAGACCGTTGACAGGTGCGATCTCATGCTGGTGAGCCACGGCCATGCCGACCACGTCGGCAACGCGATCCAGATCGCCAGCCGAACGCGCCCGGCGTGGCCCGCAATGCACGAGCTCAGCCTGTGGCTGAGCAGCGTCTACTCGGCGCCAGACGCC
>JBBRIM010000401.1:0-1597 GCA_038221095.1 Candidatus Limnocylindrales bacterium | reverse complement strand
TCTCGGCCCCGGCTCACGGTGAGGATCGGCCGGAGGTCCCGCGGGTCGTCGATGGTCATGGGGTCGGCTTCATAGACGGCGAAATCCGCCTGCATGCCCGGAGTGAGCTGCCCCTTCTTCTCCTCCAGGTGCGCGAGGCGCGCACTTCCCACGGTGAACAGCCGCACGCCCTCCTCCCGCGACAGGCGCTGCGATGGATCGTGATGCGTCTCCAGGGCCCACAGGCCGTGCATGGGATCCAGCGAGGTGATCGGCGAGTCCGACCCCGCTCCCACCTCGAGGCCGCGCGCCATCATCGTAACGAACGGATTCATGCCGATGGCCCGGCTCATACCCAGGCGCTGCTCGTACATCCCGCCTGGATGCCCCCACTCGGCATCGAACGCCGGCTGCACGGAGATGGCCAGCCCCAGCGCCGCCGCGCGCTCGATCTGCTCGCCGCTGGGCAGCTCGAAGTGCTCGATGCGATGGCGGCGGGCCCGGAAGTGCCGCCGCTGCCGTGAGTCGAGGGTTCGATACACACGCTCCCACACGCGGAGCGCCTGTTCGATGGCCGCGTCGCCGATGGCGTGGACGGCGGCCTGCAATCCGGCCAGGTGTGCGTTGTGGAAGAACTCCGCGAGATCGTCGTCGGTCCGATACAGGATCCCCGATCCCGAGCCATCCCCGTAGGGCTCCGACATCGAGGCCGTCCGAGCGCCGATCGACCCGTCCAGCGAGAGGTCACCCCCGATCGTCTCCAGGCCCATGTCCATCACCCAGGGGATGTCGGTGTCGGCGACGTAGGGGATCACGTCCACGGGGAGCTGCGGCAGGTGCTGCATGAGCGTTTCGATATCCCGGCGGCCGCGCGACTCGGGGATGGCCATCTCGTGGACGCACGTCACCCCGCGTGAAGCGGCGATCCCCGCGGCCTGGAGCTGGAGCTCCCGGACCTCGTGTTCGGTGAGCGACGTGTGGAACCACCGTTGGAGGTGGGCGTTCGCCTCGCGCCGGACCATCCCTGTCGGATGCCCCTGCCCGTCGCGTTCGACCCCGTCCTCTCCCAGCACGTCGGCCTGGTGCAGGGCGGCCGAGTTCGCCAGGGCCACGTGGCCGTCGGTGCGCACCAGGATCACGGGCATGTCCGAGATCTCGTCGAGCTGCACGATGGTGGGCAGGTCGGGCTGCTCCCAGTGGCTCTCGTCGAACCCATGGGCCAGCACCTTGGAGGGTTGGTGGGTGAGCTCCTCCGCCACCAGGCCGAGCAACTCCTCACGCGACCGGGCGCGCTCGATCGGGATCCCGATGTTCGAAAGTGTCGTTCCGGTCAGGTGCACGTGGGTGTCGATGAACCCCGGCATCACCGTCGCCCCGGGCAGGTCGACGACCCGCTCGGCCTGCGGCGGATCGCCGCTCCCGACCCGCTCGACGTGCCGGTCGTCGAGCAGCAGCCATTCCCCCACGGCCCGGTGGCTGAGGGTGTAGACGCGCGTCGCCCGGTAGAGGGTCTTCAGCGAATCGCTCCTGGTCGAAGGCCGGTCCGCATCGGTCGGGTCAGTATAGGGAGGGCCCCGGCACGGCCTCTACACTTCGTTCCGCGTCGGCCTTCAACGGC
>JBBRIM010000400.1:0-1610 GCA_038221095.1 Candidatus Limnocylindrales bacterium | reverse complement strand
GGGACTCGAAGGGGTCCCTCGGGCGGGGTTCCCTCGGGCGGGGTCCCTCGGGCGGGGTCCCTGCACCAGGTGAATGACCGCGACGTGGCGGCGGGTCCACGACGTCCTCTTCCGTCTTCCAGTGCAGCTATCTGACGATTCCCGGGCACTCCATGTCGAGCTTCTGCATGCACTGCAGGCCAACGACATGCCCGACCGGAACGTCGTCGCGTTCATTCAGCTCATGCAGGTTCGAGCTGGAGAGGGGCCGCCGGCGAGCGTGCACGAACTGCCGGCGAGCGTGCACGAACTGCCGGCGAGCGTGCTCCGTTAGCCTCAGCCCTCCCAGCGTCGGCGCTCGGCGAGCACGTCGCCGGGCCGCAGATCCGGATGGTGGCGCAGGAGCCAGTCGCTCAGCGCCCAGTAGGTCGTCTTGAAGGCGATCTCCGGCCAGGGGATCTGGTCCGGCGCGAAGGCCACGATCTCGGTGGCCTCCGGACTCAGCCGAAAGGCTCCGCCCACGATCCGGGCCTCGAACACGAGGACGACGACCGCGGCCTCGAGGCGAGAGTAGAGCCCGATGACCCCACCCGGCTCGATCAGCAGGCCCGTCTCCTCGAACGTCTCGCGGATCGCGCCTTCGTTGATGGTTTCGTCGATCTCGAGGAAGCCGCCCGGCTGCGCCCAAGAACCGGCGGCCGGTTCGATGCCCCGCCGGATGAGCACGATCTCACCCGCGCCCGTGATCGGCAGCGCGGTCACCACGAGGCGCGGATTGACGTAGGCGATCCAGCCGCAGGCCGGGCAGACGAGCCGATCGCGATGATCGCCGTCGACCGAACCGAACACCAATCCGGTGCCGCACCGACTGCAGTGGTTCAGGGATGCGGCCAGCCAGGGCGGCACACCCTTGCCCGAGGTGATGTCGGTCGAGCGGCCGTCGGGGCCGCGATCCGGCTCGGTCATGCCAGCAGGACCAGCACGGCGACCGCGATCAAGGTGAGCCACAGGACCGTTGCCGTGGCGACCCAGGCGAGCCGAAACAGGCCCTTCGTCCGATCGACCGGCATCCACGCCCAGGCTGCCCGCCAGATCCGCAGGATCGCGTCGGCATTGGCGATCACCAGCAGCGGCGCACCCACCAGCACGCACAGCTTGACGAGGGGGCTGCCGATCAGGGTCCCGAACTCGAGAGACGTGATCGCCACGAAACCCGCGATCAGGCCGGGCACCGACAGGAGGACATACTGCTGCTGGAGTCGCGTGGGGCTGGTTTCCGGAACGCTGCGCGGGGGCAGGCCGGCCAGGCTCGGCGGCAGTGGACCGGGAGCGGGGCGGCCCGTTCCGTTGGCCGGCGGTGTTGGCGGGGGGGCCGATTGGGTGGCCGCGGCCGGTTGCGTGGCCGCGACTGCCGGCGCGGCTGCCGGCGGGGCCGGATCGGGGATCGCCTGGCGGTCGAGCACGGGCATCCCCGGCTCCCAGCGCTCGTCGTCCATCCTGGTCGAGTCGTTCACCTCCCGAGTGTAGGTCCGCGGGGTCCATTCGACGGCCGAGGCGCCGGCGGGCGACAAACGGCGAGCCGGACCCGCCGGACCGGCCCGGTTAGCCTGGGCGGCAACTGGCGAGCGGTT
>JBBRIM010000399.1:0-1627 GCA_038221095.1 Candidatus Limnocylindrales bacterium | reverse complement strand
TCGCGCCGGGCGAGGCTGGTCTTCGCGGTCCGCTTGTCGGCCGGGTTGCGCCGCAGTTCCGGGTTGGTCAGCTGGATCGTGTCGGCGCCGTCATCACGGTATGGCCCGCGCAGGAGCGTCAACTGGGCGCCGTTGAGGCGCATGATCGAGGCCGACAGGATCCGCGTGTCGAGCTCGTACAGCCCCAGACCGCGACCGTCGAGGCGGATGTCACCGCGTTGATCGGTGAGCAGATAGAAGTTGCCCTCCTTGGCGACTTCGACGCTGCCGAGGTCGGTGGCGGGGACGATCGTCGCCGGGGGCACATCGATGGTTCGCGTCGGGGGCATGCGGGTACCTCCATCGGATGGACCACCAGCGTCCCCCGGATCCGGGTCACGTGTCCCCAGCGTGGTCCGACGATCGGTTGCAGTCGCCTTGCAGACGGTGTCATGAGACTGCAAGGGTGGCGTCGCCCCAACCATACGGCGCTTGACGAGACGGCATGCAGCATCGCGGACATGGCTCCAGACCCCACCCAACCTCGGGCTGTCCGTGGACGTGTCAACCACCACGCGACGCGGGTGGTCGCCCTCCGACACGCCAGCCGCAGCGCCGCCCGTGCGCGGCCGCGCAGTCGCCTGCCCCGGGTCCTCGGCGGCGTGCTTCTCGGGGCTGGCCTGACGACGGTCATCGTCGTCGGGCTCGCGGTGGCGATGTTCACGACCGCGGTCGGGGTCCTGTCTGTCGACCTGCCGGACCCGTCGCAGCTCGAGGCCCTGACGTTCTCCCAGCCGACCGTCGTCTACGACCGGAGCGGGACCGTCGAGCTGGGCCGGTTCCAGCGCGAGGATCGGCGGGTCGTGGCATTCGGCGAGGTCCCGGAGATGGTCCTTGACGCCACCACCAGCGCGGAGGACCGCACCTTCTGGGCGAACGGCGGGTTCGATGCGCCGGCCATCCTGGCCGCCGTCACAGAGGGCGCCAGCGGCGGCCGCGAACGTGGCGCCTCGACCATCACCCAGCAGCTCGTCCGGGCTCGGCTGCTGCCGGCCGATGCGACCCAGGCCGGCGCCGACCGATACCTGCGCAAGGCCAAGGAGATCATCCAGTCGATGCGGGTCGCCGAGACCTTTCCTGGCGAGACCGGCAAGGACCGGGTCATCACGGCCTACCTCAACGAGATCTTCTATGGCCACGGGGCCTACGGGATCGCGGCCGCCGCCTGGGCCTATTTCGGGATCACCGACCTGGCGGCGCTGACGCCGGCCCAGGCCGCCCTCCTGGCAGGTCTGCCCAAGTCACCGACCACCCTCGACCCATACCGGTATGCCGTGAAGGACAAGGACGGCAGGCTCGTGGTCCCGTCGGACGCCCCCCCGGTCGTTCGGCGCGACTGGGTCCTTGGCGGGCTGGCGCTGGGCGCGCGCTGGACCAAGCTGACAGCCTCGGAGCTGGCTGCCGCCCTGGCCGAGCCGGTCGTCCTGGCCGGCGACCAGGCGCTCATGTTCAAGGCACCCCATTTCACCTGGCAGGTCCGCCGCCAGCTCGAGACGATCCTCGGCAGCGCCGACAAGGTCGAGACCGGCGGCTACAGGGTCATCACCACGCTCGACACCAAGGCCCAGGGCTTGGCCGAGAAGTGGCT
>JBBRIM010000398.1:0-1632 GCA_038221095.1 Candidatus Limnocylindrales bacterium | reverse complement strand
GCATACAGGGTGTCGCCGACCAGGGTGGCCGACTTGAACAGCACCACGGGGTCCTCTTCGACCCGGCTGCCCGGGGGGGACTGATAGGCGAGCCGGCACTCGACCGCCCCGCTGGCCGGATCGACCTCGAGGATCAGGCCGCGCTCGTACTCGTACCAGTCGAGACCGCCCGACAGGGGCCGGGCACCACGTTGCTGCCCTCCGAGCACGTACAGCCGGCCGAGACTCATCGCCTGAGGATCCCCTGAGCTCAGGCGCCGAGACGCGCGTGAGCCGCGGCGAGGCGCTGGTCCTCGAGCACGTCGTGTGCGCGCAACCAGGCCATCACCCGCTCGGCGTTCGCCTCCGGCGAGCTCTCGAGGGTGTCGATCACGAGTTCGGCGGAGAGGGGCGCCTCGTATGGATCGTCGACCCCGGTGAACGCCTTGATCTCGCCGCGGCGGGCAGCGGCATACATCCCCTTCGGGTCGCGCTGCTCACAGGTCGCGAGGTCGGTACTGACGAAGACCTCGCAGAAGGCGCCTGGATCCAGCATCGCCCGGACGTCGGCCCGGGCATCGCGATACGGGCTGACTGCCGCGCAGATCGCGATCCCGCCGTGACGGACGACCTCCGCGGCAACGAAACCGATCCGCCGGACATTGGCGTCACGGTCCTCCTTGCTGAAGCCGAGACCGCGCGACAGGTGGGTTCGGACGATGTCTCCATCGAGGACGGTCACGGTGCGACCCTCCTCCTCGAGGCGCCGGGCGAGCACCGCGGCCGTGGTCGACTTGCCCGCGCCGGACAGGCCGGTGAACCAGATGCAGCAGCCCGGCGCGGGCGCGATGGGCGCCGGCGAAAAGCGGGCGTACATCAGGCCCGGCCCCGGCCGGTTGCCGCCGACGACGCCGCCCCGGCGCCGGCCGGGCGAGGATGGCCGACGCCCACGACTCGCAGGCCCACCGTCGCGGCACTCGCCGCATCGACAACATGGCGAGCATCAACGATCAGGTCACCCGCCATCCGCGATCGAACCGCCGTCCAGTCGAGACCACGGAATTCGGGCCACTCGGTCGCGATCACAACGACCTCGGCGTCGCGAACGGCCTCCAGGGCCGACGCTGCCGGCTCGACGCTCCGGCCGAGCCGGGCAAGCTCGGCGACGCCGGTCTCGGTGGCAATCGGATCGAATGCCCGGACGGTTGCCCCGCGCATGATCAGGCCGCTCGCCAGCCGGATCGCCGGCGACTCGCGCAGGTCACCGGTGCCGGCCTTGAAGGTCAGGCCGAGCAGCGCGACGCGGGCGCCTTCGAGCGATCGCCCCCGCGCACGCTCGGCGAGATCGATCAACCACTCGGCCTGGGCCGCGTTGGAGGGATCAATGGCGGAGAACATGCCGTCGGCCAGGCCGTGCTCGCGAGCAAGCGCCGGCAGGGCGCGCGCCTGGGACGGCAGGCACGAGCCGCCGAAGCCCGGTCCCGGCGAGAGGAAGGGCCGCCCGATCCGCTTGTCGAAGCCAACCCCGTCGACGACGGCAGCGACGTCGGCACCGATGGCCTCGCACAGCCGGGCAAGCTCGTTCGCGAAGGTGATCTTGGTGGCCAGGTAGACGTTGGAGGCCATCTTGATCATCTCGGCGCTGGTCCGATC
>JBBRIM010000397.1:0-1637 GCA_038221095.1 Candidatus Limnocylindrales bacterium | reverse complement strand
GCCTCCGGGGCTGTGCTCGGTGACCGAGGCGAATGTGATGCAGGCCACGTCGTTCACGAGTGCCCCCAGCACGGAGGGCAAGTGCGGGAGCGTCATCCCGGCAACCACGAACCTCTCCTCGGCGCTGACCCGCGCGATCACCTGCCGGTGCGGGCCCAACGACAGCGATGCCGATTGTGTGCGGATGCACTGCAACCCTGGCATCGCCAATCTGTCGCTCCCAGGGGCTCCGTGGCTAGCCATGACGCTGGACGACAGCGTGTCCGCGGTGCGCCTGACGCCCCAGCACGACGGCATCTTCCAGACGACTCACCCGGACTTGCACTCGTCTTCGGGCTCGGGGTTGTCGCTGGGCTGGGCCTACTGGAAGGATCTCCCGGGTCTGGGCCCCGTTCTGCCGGGGCAGGCGCCGATCTTCGACGGCATGGTGTGGACGTGGACCAAGGCGATCGCCGCGGGACCGAAGCCGCTCCCCTTCAACACGCCGGAGACCCTCTACGGGTTCACGCGGTCGGCATTGAGTCGGCTCACCGTCTCCGAGCAGAACACCGGCGTGAGACGGCACGGTTGTTTTCGGCTGTCGACGGGCAAGATCCGGTCGTTTCACGTACCCGACCGGAGCGACTGCGTGATGTGCGGGCCGGGGCTCGGAGTCGCGGTCCTCGACACGGGTGATCCATCGTCGATCGGGCTGCTCCGGAACGGCGGGGGCGTGGATGCCGCCCAGGGGATCGTGACTCCGGAGCTCGGCGCCCTCCTGAGCGACTCCACGAATGTCCTGGCGCTCGCGTCCGATGTCCTCGGGACATCCGCGGGATCGGCGCGCGGGATCGTCTTCGATTCGATGGGAAGCGTGCGCGGCGTCGTGACAGGGCTCGCGGGCGGAACCCTCGGGCTGCGTGCCGCGGGAGCCGCGGGCAAGAGCCCGGTCCGTCCCCCTCCTGCGCAGAGCCCGATGGCCTACGTCGCGGCCGTGAGCGGCGCGCGGCAGGAAGCCGCTCTGTTCACGATGCCCGCGACGGGCGCAGGCGAGCTCGAGCTACGATTCTTCGACTTCGATCTGGGGACGCTTCAGGTCAAGCATCTGCTGCCCGCGCAGCGCCCGGTGCCGGCGCAGAGCCTCGTGTCGAAGAACGATCTCCGCGCGCTCGACCTTCCCCGAGCTGCTTCGGAAGGGCGCGTGATGGAGGCGCCCCGGGCGCCCGTGGCGGCGACCTATCGCTCGCAAGACGACGCCTACTACCTGCTCGACCGCGCGGGTGGCGAGGTTGTCCTCTACCGCATTCCCCGCGAGCTCGTCCCGCGAGCGATTGCACGCTGGCCCGATACCGGAGCGTATGCCCGGTACGATCTGACCACGGCGCCGCAGGGGGCCCTGGTGGTGTCGGCGTCGTCGGCGACCTCTCACGCGATCGGTGTCCTGGCGATCGGTGGAGATGGCTCGCTCGGGGCGCGTGCGGTCATGACCGGAGACTCGCCGCTCGCGACGTCGGTCCTCGTCAGCGAAACGGGCCTGTCCTACGCCGCCGCGACGGGCGACGCCCTTCCAAGGCTCGTCCACGAAGACCTTCCTCGCTCGACCAAGAAGCACAAGCACGACCCGGATCTCGTGCGGATCGTCGACGGTGACGTCGCCG
>JBBRIM010000396.1:0-1647 GCA_038221095.1 Candidatus Limnocylindrales bacterium | reverse complement strand
CACAGGGCTTCGAGTGCGGCATCACGATCGACAATTTCAACGACATCAAAGAGGGCGACGTCCTCGAGGTCTACACCGTGCGCGAGGTCGCCCGCTCCGCCTGAATATTGAGTGCCTGGCACCGGTTATTCACGCGGGCGGGTGAAGACGTGCCGCAGCGCCTGCTCGTCGGCCGGGTCGCTCAGCAGCACGACCTCGTCGCCGGGCGCCAGCCGCAGCGACCCGCGCGGCTGCTCGGTGCGGCCGCCGCGCACGACCAGCGCCACCCACGTGTGCTCGCCGATCGGTAGCTCGCCGATCCGGCGGCCTGCCGCGATTGCGTCCGGCGCCACGACCAGCCGCAGCACTCCTTCGGGCTCGTGCCGCAGCGCGATCGACAGCGCCCAGCCGCGGGGCCGCCGCCGCGCCGTCATCTGCACCCCCAACCGGTGGGCCAGCGGCTCGAGCGCGAGCCCCTGCGCCAGCACAGACGCCGCGACCACGACGAACACGAGCCGGTAGATCAGGCCGGCATCGGGGACGCCCTCGAGCACCGCGAGCGCGGCGAGCAGAATCGGCACCGCGCCCTTGAACCCGGTCAGGCTGATGAACGCCTTCTCGCCCCATCGCATCCGCTCCGGCCAGAGCAGCGGGAGCACGGCCAGCGGCCGCACCACCAGCACCAGGGCGGCTGCGAGGGCGAGCCCGTAGCCGACGGTCGACCAGCCGATCCCGGGCATGTGGATCGTGAGGCCGAGCGCCGCGAAGACGACGATCTCACCCAGCGAGGCGAGCGCGGAATGGAACCGCTCCACCTCGCCCTTGAACGGCATGCGCGCATCGCCGATCCAGACGCCGGCGACGAACACGGCCAGGAACCCGGAGCCGTGCAACAGCGTGGCGATGCCGTAGATCAGGCCCGCGAGCGCCAGCGTCCGCAGCGGATTCAGGCCCTCGCGTGGGAGCGGGTTCCGGCGCATGGCCCGCACGAGGACGAGGGCGCCGGCGACCCCGGCCGCCGCGCCGACCGCCATCTCGAGCACGAAGTCGGCGATCCCGGCGAACCCGGACGTCCCCGACGTGGCATACGCCAGGAGGCCGACAACGAGCGCGATCGCGACCGGGTCGTTGGCGCCCGCCTCACCCTCGAGGATCGTCGGCACCCGACCGCCGATGTCGCGCCGGGCCAGCACCGAGAACATGACCGCCGGATCGGTCGGCGCGAGTGCGGCGCCCACGATCGCGGCGGTCGTCCACGACACCGGCAGGATGATCTGGGCCGCGAGCGTGCCGAGCCCGGCCGTCAGGAAGGTGCCCGCCACGCCGAGCAGAGCGATGGGGCGAAGCGACGGCCGCAGCCGCCGGCAGCCCATGTCCAGGCCGCCGTCGAACAGGATCGCGATCAGCGCGACGACCCCGATCCGCTCCACGTCGCGGATCGACACCGGCTCGGACAGCCGGGGCTGGATGTCCGAGATCGCGGCCGCCGCGATCAGGAACACGACCGGGGCCGGCACCCGCAGCCGCGCGGTCAGGCGGGTCGAGACAAGCGCCAGCCATAGCCCGGCAGACACCACCGCGAGCACGACCGCGAACTCTCCGATCTCGTTCACCCCCGGTTTGTACACAACCTCGGATACCATCCGTCCGGCGATGGCGGCGGGTTTC
>JBBRIM010000395.1:0-1660 GCA_038221095.1 Candidatus Limnocylindrales bacterium | reverse complement strand
GATCTCGATCATCGGACAGCCCGCGTCCGCGAGCGCCTCGACGGCCGATCGAACCACTGCGGCGGCACGCATGGTTCCGTCTCGAGCGCTTGCCGTTCGGCCCGCGCGCCCGAGCGAGTAGGGCCCCGGCAGCGCCTGCTTCACAGCTCGATCGGTCTGGCCGGCGGCAAACCGCCAGCCCGCTACGACCCGGTCCGGATCCAGCTCCATCGCGTCGAGCGCTCCCCGCAGCCGGCCGTCCGTCACAGGCTCGATCCCGGCTTGCTCCTGCGCTCGAATGGCCGACGCGATCTGCGTCTCGACATCGCCCTCCTCCGAAGGCGGCGGCAACGCGCCCAACAACCTCGCAAACATCGCTTCGATGCTAGGGCCCGCCGGCACGGCCTGGCCCGCCCGCGCGCTCGCGCCCTGGCGGACCTGCCATCGCTTCACGGCGAGATTCACGTTCAAGCATCGCGGGGCGGTCGCCACCAGGTCCTGATTCGAGTTCATTCCAGTCAAGCGGAACGATCGCCGCCGAGGCGAAATTGGCGTTTCCATCGATAAGCCGCCGTGCACCACCGGTCGCCATGCTTCGGCGAGCACCGGGGCCGCTGCCACCCGACAGATGGCGATCCGAAATGGGGATGGAAATGCCTCGACGATTGGCAGAAGGGATCGAGCTGCTTGCGGACCCGACGCGCCGACAGATCGTCGCTTTGATCGCCGGAACGGTGAGTCGACCGTCGGACATCGCTGCGACGATCGGCCTGAGCCGCCCGGCTGTCAGCCGGCAGCTTCGGCTGCTGACGGTCGCGGGTCTCCTTCGGTGGAGATGGTCGCGACTCGATCTCCGGACCCGCCACTACGCAATCGATCCGGCCTGGCAGGGCCCGATCATCGCCTGGCTCGCGGGCGTCGATCTCCGGAATGTCCGGCCGCGGTTCCAGCCCGGATGGTCACCGCCAACGCGGCCGCGGCGGCTGTATCGCCAGGCACGCGAATTGCGGGTTGATCGCGATGATTTCCCTTGATTGGAACGATTTCGATTTTGGCTGCACGCCGAGCAGCCACGGCAGAGCCGAGCGCAGATTCGGAAAACGCTCGGGACGCGGCGCTTGGGACGTGGCGCTTCGGGCGGCCGCACTTGGTGGCTGGCGGCGACAACCCGTTGCGACCGGCGCTCCGATCACGTGACAGGCACTCAGTCGTCGCCGGGAACGGGACCCTCCAGGAACTCGCCGAGGCGCGCCCGATCGACGTTGCCGCCGGAGGCGATGACGCAGACGCGCTCGCCGTCGCGGATGGGGATGCGGCCGTGGAGCACGGCCGCGAGGGCCGCCGCTCCCGCCGGCTCGAGGACCTGCTTCATCCGCTCCGCAGCGAATCGGAGGCCGGCCAGGATTGTGGCGTCGTCGAGGATGACGATGTCATCGAGGTAGCGGGCGCAGATGGGGAGCGTCCACTCGCCGGCGAACGGTGCGCCGAGGCCATCGGCCACGCTGACTGGATTGATCTGGATGACCTCGCCGGCCTTGATGGCGCGCGAAACGGCGTCGGACCCTTCGGGCTCGACCCCGTAGACGCGGACGCCCGGCCTCGACTCCTTGAGTGCCGTCGCCACCCCGCTGATCATCCCGCCGCCACCGACTCCTGCGACGACGACATCGATATCGGGCAG
>JBBRIM010000394.1:0-1660 GCA_038221095.1 Candidatus Limnocylindrales bacterium | reverse complement strand
CGAGCTCCAGGCTGATCTTCTTCACGTTGCCGGCTGCCAGCCGCATGATCTCCTGGCCGGTCGTGGTCTCGCCGGTGAAGGCGACCTTGCCGATCCCGGGGTGGGCCGCGATGCTCGCTCCGGCGGTCCCGCCCGGTCCGGTCACCACGTTCAGGACGCCGGCCGGAACGCCCGCCTCCAGGGCCAGCTCGCCCAGCCGAAGGGCTGTCAGCGGGGTATAGCTGGCGGGTTTGAGGATGCAGGTGTTGCCCGCCGCGAGGGCCGGGCCCAGCTTCCAGGCCGCCATCAGCAGCGGAAAGTTCCAGGGCACGATCAGGCCGACGACGCCGATCGGCTCGCGCAGGGTCAAGTCCAGGCCGGGCTTGCTGACCGGGATCGTCTGGCCGAAGACCTTGTTGGCCGCCCCCGCGTAGTACTCGAAGACCTGGCCGACGCTTCCGGTCTCCCCGCGCGCGCCGCTGATCGGCTTGCCGCCGTTGCGCGACTCGAGCCGGGCGAGCTCCTCGAGGTGGTCCTGGACGAGGCTGGCCAAGCGGGCCAGCGTTCGACCGCGCTTGCTGGCGGACCAGCTCGACCAACCGGTCGGGTCGTCGAATGCCGCCCGAGCGGCGGCCACGGCTCGATTGACGTCCTCCCGGCCGCCCATCGGAGCGCTGGCGATTACGGCCCCGGTAGCCGGGTTGGTCACCTCGAACGTCTGGCCGTCGGCCGCATCGACGGACGCGCCGCCGATGATCATCCGGGCGGTGGTGGGGGCCGCAACGGTGGCACGCTGATGGGTCATGAAGGAGATCCTCGGCTCAGGGTGATGCCCGCGGGATGGGGCGCGTCAGTCGGGCGATGATACGCCGCGTGCCGGTCAGTCCTTGGCCGCAGCAGCCTCGCGCTCGATGTTCCGGACGAGGCTGTCGACCTGCGCATGGAGGCCCTCGCGGACCTGCTTGCGGAACGAGGTGAGGGTGCCCTCCAGCTCAAGTGAGCCGCGATAGTCGACCCGGGCACCGCTCGCCACTGGCGCGATCTCGATCGGCACCGACAGGCGCAGGGCACCACCGATTCCGCGCGGCTGGCCGGTCAGCTCAAGGCGCAGGTGCTTCGGCCGGTCCATGTCGTGCCAGGTCACGTGGAGGTCCACCCGGACCGTCATGAACATCTGCTTGATCGCGACGACGACGTTCAGGCCGCCGCTCCCGTCGGCGGTGATCGATTCGCAGTCGGGCAGCGCCCGGCCGAGGGCCAGCGGGTCGTCGATGACCGTCCAGGTCGCCTCGGGCGACGTGGCAATCTGAACCGTCCCCGAAAACTCGTCGGTCAACCGGCACCCGAAGCCGTTGCGGCGAGCGCCGCGGCGGCATGGGCTGCGGCAGCTTTCTGTTCGGCCACGTCCTGCTCCTCGCGGACCATCTCGATCTCGCGCTCAAGCCCGACCATGCCCGCCCCCACAATGCCGGCGTCGTTGCGCAGCTGGGCCGCGACGATCGGGCCCTGGGTCTTCAGGAACGGCAGGAACCGATCCGCCTTCTTGCTCACCCCGCCGCCCAGGATAATCAGGCTGGGGCTGAACAGCACGTCGATCGCCTTGAGGTGATCGTCCAGGTCCTCCGCCCAGGCCTGCCAGCTCAGACCGCGCCGGACGCGGGCATTGGCCGACGAGCGGCGC
>JBBRIM010000393.1:0-1661 GCA_038221095.1 Candidatus Limnocylindrales bacterium | reverse complement strand
GTCGTGTTCGCCCTCGCGGCGATGTTCCTGGTCGGGTTCATCCAGGGCACGATCCGGCGCCTGCTTGGTCTCGCCGCGATCCTCTTCTCGTTCCTGTTCGCGTCGACCGTGCGCGACGGAGTTGGCAGCTTCCTCGCATCGCACTGGCACCAGTTCCCGCCCGAATACTCGGTGATGCTGGGCTACCTGATCGTATTCGTCACCGGCAGCGTCGCCTTCTCGCTGATCATCCAGGGGTTCTACAAGCCGTCGCCGCTCTTCCCCAACGCCTCGTTCGCGGACGAACTGATCGGCGGGTTCCTGGGTGTCATCGAGGGCCTGCTCATCCTGGGTGCTTTCATCGTCATCCTGGACTCGTGCTTTGGGGCCGTCCCACCGATGATCAAGAACGACCATGAGTTCGCCTTCTTGCGCGACTTCTGGAACTCGCTCAACAGCTCGGGCACGGTGGGCGTCTTCCGGGACAACCTGATCCCGCTCTTCTTCATCCCGTTCGGCTGGGCCTTCCCGGCCCAGATCCTGAGCCTGTACCGCTCGTTCTGAGCCGGCCACGCCGGCTCCACTGATGCCGGCCGACCTGCGCGCCCTGTTCGACGAGCCCACCCTGGCCGTGGCCCGGGGCCTGCTCGGAGCGCGTCTTGTGCACGACGATGGCGTCGCCCGGCGGGTCGCCCGGATCGTCGAGGTCGAGGCGTACCTTGGTCCCGGGGACCGGGCGTCCCACGCCCGATTCGGCGAGACGCGGCGCAACCGCCCGATGTACGGCGAGGCCGGGCGGGCCTACGTCTATCTTGTGTACGGCATGTACCACTGTCTCAATGTCGTGACCGAGGCCGCCGGCGTCCCCCACGCCGTGCTGATTCGAGCCGTCCAGCCCCTCGAGGGAGTCGAACGAATGCGGTTCGCCCGCCTCGAGTCCGAGCGGCGCAGCCATCGCTCCTCGACGGCTGAGGACCTGGAACGGGCGCGGGCCCGGCTTGAGCGCACCCCGGTCGAGCGGCTGGCTGCCGGTCCGGGTCTGGTCGGAGCTGCCTTCAGCCTCGACCGGGAGCTGACCGGGGCCGACCTGCTCGACCCGACCGGCCTCGTCCATCTCGAGCCCGCCCCGGCCGGCGAGCGGGCGCTTGCGATCGTGACGTCCGCCCGGGTCGGGATCGCCTACGCCGGGCTGCCCTGGACGGAGCGACCCTGGCGCTTCGCGATCGCCGGGCACCCGAGCGTCTCACGCTGATGGACCCAAAGTCGATCAGCCTGCTCGAGTTTCCCGCGATCCGGGCCCGCCTGGCCGAACACACCAGCTTCCCGCCGGGCCGCCGCCTGGCCGAGGCGCTCGAGCCATCCAGTGATCCCGTGATCGTGGCCCGCGGCCTCGACGAGACGGACGAGGCCCGGGCCCTGCTCGGCGAGCGATCGACCGTGAGCATCGGCTCGGCCCACGATATCGGGCCGTGGATCGAGCGAGCGGCCCGCGGCGGACGCCTGGACCCGGCCCACTTCCTCGAGATTGCCGAGACCCTCGAGGCAACCAGTCGGCTGAGCCTGGCCCTGGCCGAGGAACGCCGGCCGCTCCTGCGCGACCTCGGCCACGAGCTCCATCCGTTGCCTGCCCTGCGCAGCAGCCTGGCCCGCAGCTTCGACCCGGTGGGCGAGCTGCTCGACTC
>JBBRIM010000392.1:0-1666 GCA_038221095.1 Candidatus Limnocylindrales bacterium | reverse complement strand
CGGCCTCGTCACGGGCACCTCGGGCAATATCAGCCGACGGGCCGGACCGATGATCGCGATCACGCCGCGCAACCGCGATTACGAGACGATGTCGGTTGACGATGTCTCGCTGGTCGACCTCGATGGCCAACCGTTGGCCGGTAGCCGGCCCGCCTCGACCGAGACGCCGATGCACCTCGCCGTCTATCGAGCGTTTGACGTCGGCGCCGTCGTCCACACCCACTCGCCCTATGCGACCGTGATCGGCACGGTCGTCTCGGAGCTACCGGCGATCCATTACCTGGTCGCGACCCTGGGCGGTCCCGTCCGGGTGGTGCCCTATGAGCTCTTTGGGTCGGATCAACTGGCCCAGGCGGTAACCGCTGCGGGTGAGGGTCGGAGCGCCGTGATCCTGGGCACGCACGGTGCCATCACCTGGGGGGCGGATCTGGCCCAGGCCTATCGCCGGTCGGTGACCCTGGAGTGGCTGGCAGCTCTGTACTGGCGGGCCTGCCAGCTCGGTTCGCCCCGGATCCTCACGGCCGAAGAACTCGATGCGGTGACCCGCCAGCTCGATCGGCTGGAGTACTCGGCTGCCGGCCAATGAGCGCCACCACCAGGTGACGTTCCGGGGTCAGGTCGGCAGCGTGCGGACCCGCGGATCCCAGTCCTCGGGCAGGGTCGGCGCCCGGGCCACGGTACTGGCCACCTGGACCGGGTCTCGCCGCTCGCTCGACTCGATCGTTGACACCATGACGTCGAGCACGTGGAAGGCGAGCTCGCCCGTCGCCCGTTCGGGCCGGCCGGCCCGGATCGCCTGGGCCAGTTCGGCCACGCCCGTCCCGCGGGTCGTCGTTGCACCCTTGCTGGGCACGGTCTCGACCTCATCCCCGCGGTACACGAGGAGATCGCCCGCGAACAGGTTCGGGTCGGGGACGACCAGGGTGGCGTCTGCGCCGCTGACCTCGAACTGGGTCCGGTTGAGCTTCGAATCAAAGCTGAAGACACTGATCGCGGTCTGCCCACCGGCGAACTCATAGAGGGCGCTCACATGGGTCGGCACCGTAACCGCGAATCGCTGGCCGGCCCGGGGGCCCGAACCAACCGTGCGGGTTGGGCTGGCTTGCGATGCCGCAGCCGAAACCCGGCTAATCGGCCCGAACAGCTGCACGAGCGTCGTGATGTAGTACGGACCAATGTCAAAGAGTGGGCCGGCCCCGTCCTGGAACAGGAAATCTGGGTTGGGATGCCATGACTCAGGCCCCGGGCCCTGGGTCAGGGTCAGCGCGGTCAGCGGGGCGCCGATCTCGCCGGCCTCGATCAGCCGGCGGGCCGACTGGATCCCTGCCCCAAGGAAGGTGTCCGGAGCGCAGGCGACTCGCAATCCGGCGGCCTGCGCAGCATCCAGGAGTCGCCGGCCGCTCAGCCGGTCGAGCGCGAACGGCTTCTCACTCCAGACGTGCTTGCCAGCCCCGATCGCTGCAAGGGAGATATCGACGTGCACCCTGGGGATCGTCAGGTTGACCACGATCTCGATTTCATGATCGGCCAGCAACTCGGCGACCGACCCGGCCGATGGGACGCCGAACTCGTCGGCCCGGAGCCGCGCCCGGGCCAGGTCGAGATCGGCGACGAACCGGACTTCCAGGTCCGGAAACGAGGTCAGGTTGCGCAAGTACTGCCCGCT
>JBBRIM010000391.1:0-1674 GCA_038221095.1 Candidatus Limnocylindrales bacterium | reverse complement strand
TCTCCGCGGACAACGTCGAGCGGTTGATCGCCGGCTACGACGTGGTGGTTGACGGGACCGACAACTTCGAGACGCGCTACATCCTCAACGACGCCGCACTGAAGCTGCGGAAGCCGGTCGTCCACGGCTCGATCTATCGCTGGGACGGCCAGATCACGACCTTCGTGCCGTTCGAGGGACCGTGCTACCGGTGCATGTATCCGACCCAGCCGCCCCCGGAGCTCGCCCCCGCCTGCTCGGTCGCAGGGGTGCTGGGCGTCCTGCCCGGGATCGTGGGCCTCTTCCAGGCCAACGAGGTCTTCAAGCTGCTGCTGGGCGTCGGCCAGACGCTCGCCGGACGTCTGCTGATGTTCGACGCCATGAGCACGACATTCGACGAGGTGCGGATCTGGCGCGATCCCGCGTGTCCCGCCTGCGGCGAAGGCGCCAGCCTCATTGCGGAGCCGGCCGCCGTATCGGCGTGAGCAGGGTGAAGATCCCGCCGGTGCTGCGTGACAGCGTCGGTGGAGTGCGCGACGTGACTGCCGAGGGAGTGACCGTGGCTGCGGTGCTCAACGATCTCTTCGCGCAGCATCCCGCGCTCCGCGATCGGCTCACCGACGACGGCCAGCTGTCACGCTTCATCAACGTGTACGTCAATGATCGGGACGTTCGGTACCGCGACGGGCTCGATACGCGGGTGGGCGCCGACGACACCGTCATCCTGCTGCCCGCCATGGCCGGCGGCGCCCGCTAGCCGATGCCGCCGGTCGTCGACGCGGCAGCGCATTCGGACATCGTCGCCGCCATCGGGCACACTCCGATGGTCTAGCTCCCCAGGCTGGCGCCGCGTCCCCGTGTGCGGCTGTTTGCCAAGCTCGAAGGCCAGAATCCCACCGGGTCGGTCAAGGATCGGATTGCCCGGGCGATGATCTTCGATGCGCTCGCCAGGGGGGCGCTGCAGCCCGGGCAGGCCATTCTTGAGCCCTCGAGCGGCAATACCGGCATCAGCCTGGCCATGATCGGCGCGCGGCTCGGGCACCCGGTGACGATCGTCCTGCCCGACAACACCACGCCCGAACGGGCCAAGCTCCTCGGGCTGTACGGAGCCGAGATCATCCCGTCTCCGGGCGCCGAAGGCTCCAACGGGGCGATTCGCCTGGCGCATGAGCTCGCCGCCGGCGACACGAGCCTCTTCATGCCGTATCAGTACGGCAACGAGGCCAACCCACGTGCACACGAGGAGACGACCGGGCCCGAGATCCTCGCCCAGGTCCCCGAAGTTGACCTCTTCGTGGCGGGGCTCGGGACGGGCGGGACGCTGACGGGCGTGGCCCGCGCGCTGAAGCCGGCGCGCCCCTCGGTCCGGATCGTCGCGGCGGAGCCGCTTCCCGGGGAACAGGTGCAGGGCCTCCGCTCCCTGGAAGAGGGATTCGTGCCGCCGGTGCTCGACGAGTCACTGCTCGACGACAGGTTCCTTGTGAGCAACCGGGACGCCGTCATTGGCCTTCGTCGCCTCCTGCGCGAAGAGGGCATCTTCGGAGGGCTCTCCTCCGGAGCCGCCATCGCGGTTGCGATCCGTGCCGCGGGCGACCTGGAGCGCGGCAACGTGGTCGTGCTTCTCGCCGACGGTGGTTGGAAGTACCTCTCCGCCGACCTCTGGACGCGTGACGTGAACGAGCTCGAGGACGAGCT
>JBBRIM010000390.1:0-1687 GCA_038221095.1 Candidatus Limnocylindrales bacterium | reverse complement strand
CGGCGAGGTCATCGGCCGTGACTCTGCGACACTCGGTCCGATCCTGGCGGCTGCGACGCAGATCACGCCGTTCACCTCAGGAGGCAGACAGTGGACCATTCTCGTCAGGCCGCTCTTCCCGGATGAGGTCGCAGCCCTCGGCGGTTGATCGTTCGGCGGCCAACGCCCTGGCCCTGGCTGCGCTGGGACTCGCCCGGCGGGCCTGGCCGTTCGTGCTGTGCGCCTGGTTCGCCTGGCAGACCTGGCAGCGGATCTCGTTCTTCTTCATCCGCAACTTTCCGGTCGGGATCGATGCCCGGATCTACTACCGGGGCGTGCTGGCCTGGCTGAACGGCGCGAATCCGTGGGACGCCGGGGTGTCCGTTGGCGGGGCCACCTACCACTACGCCGGATCGCCGGTCACCACGGTGCTCCTGGCACCGGCCGGCCTGCTCAGCGAAGACGTGTTCACCGGCCTGTGGCTGGTCCTCAGCTGGGTCGCGGCCATCTGGGTCCTGCGCCGGGTCCACCTGCCGCTGTGGTGGCTGCTCTTCCCGCCGATCAGCGAGGCCCTCTTCTCGGCGAACCCGCAGCTGATCGTGCTGGCCCTGATCCTGGCCGATCGGTCGTGGCTCGCGGCGATCGGGACCGCGCTCAAGGTCTACGCGTTCATCCCGCTGGCCGGCGAAGGCCGCTGGCGGGCGATTGGCGTGGCGATCCTGGTCAATGCCTCGACGATCCTCATCGCGCCGGGCCTGTGGGCCCGCTACATCGACCAGTTCGGAACGATCTCGAACCGGCTCGAGTTCGAGTCGATCAAGGGCTTCTCGGCGTTCTACTACCCGGGCTTGCTGGTGGTCACCGCCATCGCGATCGGGCTGCTGGTCCTGCGCGATCGCCGTGCGGCCGGCTGGCTGGCCGTCCCCGCGCTGTGGCCGGCGAGCCAGCTCCACTACTCGACGATGGCCCTGCCGGTGATGTCGCCGTTCCTGGCCTTCTTCCTGGCCATCCCGTTCCTGCGCCTGCCGCCCGAGATCATCGTCGTCGAGGTCGTCCGGCGCCTGCTGGCCCCGACCGTCAGCGGCTACGTGGCGAGCCTGTGGTCGCGCCGAACCTCAGCGCCGCCGGCCGAATAGGCCGCTCTGCTTGCGGTCGTCCGGCGCCGCGGGTGCGGCTCCGACCACGATCGGCGTGCCCTGGCCGGCGAAGGCCAGCGAGGCGATCTGCGCGAAGCGCTCGGCGATCATCGTCCGCGGGGCGCCCCGGACGAGGGGGATCCCTTCGTTGACGGCCTTCTGGTAGAGGAACGGGTCGTAGGGCAGGTCCAGTGCGATCCGGGCGCCCAGCCCGCTCTCCACATCGCGCAGCTTGAGAATCTCCCGGGCAAAGACGTTGTTCAGGATGAAGCTGGTCTTGGCCACGATCGAGCCGGTCTCGTTGAAGTAGTCGATCAGGAGGTGGACGGCCTTCAGCGCGGCAATCTCCGGGTAGACCGGCACGATCACGCCCTCCGCCCGTTCAAGCACGGTCAGGCTGCGCTCGTCGAGGTACGAGCCGGCATCCACGACGATGAAGTCGTACGCGGCGCAGACGGTGGTCAAGATCTCCTCGACGTAGGCAACGGTGACGGTCTCGGCCAGCTCGGGCGAGGCCGGGGCGGCAAACACGGCCAGCCCGTAGTTCGTGGCGGCGGCATACGCCCGGACCA
>JBBRIM010000389.1:0-1697 GCA_038221095.1 Candidatus Limnocylindrales bacterium | reverse complement strand
TTGCGGCAACAACCGCGGTTCCCGACACCCACGTGACGGTCGAGGAGTCCGCCCGCCACTGGCCGTTGGAACGGCTCGAGCGCAGCGGTCGGCTCGTCGCCCATGCCCGGGCCTTGGGCGGCCGGCTCGGATTCGAGCTGGCCGACGCGGCGACCGGCGGCGCCTCCGATGCGAACACCACGGCCGGCCTTGGCGTGCCCACCCTCGACGGGCTGGGTCCGATCGGCGGCAACGACCATTCGCCGTCGGAATACCTCGAGGTCGACTCGATCGTTCCGCGGACCACGCTCCTCGCCGGCCTGCTCCTGGCCGTCGGCCGTGATCCGGTGGTTCGATCCTGGCGACCCCACCGGGCCTGACCGTGACCCGGGCCGAACGCCGGCGGATCTCCTCGGGCGGGCCATTCGAGGCGCGCTACGGCTACAGCCGTGCCCTCGTCGTGGGCGATACCTGCTGGGTTTCGGGTACGACCGATGCCGGACCGGAGGGCCGAAGCCTCCATCCCGATGATCCGGCCGGCCAGACCCAGGCCGTCCTTGAGATCATCAGCGCCTCACTCCACGAAGCGGGCTTCTCGCCGCTGGACGTGGTCCGCCTGCGCATCTTCACCACGGACATGACCCGCAGCCGGGCGATCCTCGAGGTTGTTGGGCACGCCTTCAGCGCGATCCGTCCGGCCGCCACGATCGTCGAAGTCCGAGCCCTGATCGAAGCCTCGCTGCTGGTCGAGATCGAGGCCGACGCCGTTCGAGATCCCTGATCCGGATCGCGACTCAGGTGGCGGCCAGGCCGAGCGTCCGGGCCCCGGCCACGATGATGACCGCGAGGACGATTCCGAGGAGCAGGTTGCGCCGCCAGGCAACGGTTGTGACGCACACTCCCACGGCCAGCCATTCGATCCCGACATGGAATGCGGTCGGGCCCCCATTCGTGCCCGGCACGATGAAGATCTGGGTTGCGGCGATCGAGGCGAGGACCGCCGGCCCGACCAGCCGGAGATACTCGAGAACCCGTGGCGGCAGGCGATCGAAGCCCGGCGCGAGCAGCGGGATGGCTCGGCTGGGGTAGGTCACCAGGGCCATCAGCAGGGCCAGCCCGACCAGTCCGACGCTCACGACGGCAGCCCGCCGTCGAGGTGTTCAGTGATGTCGTCGAGCGGCTTCGTGGGGGCGCCCCCGGCGGGCACTGCCAGCCCGACGAGTGGACCCAGCGCACCGCCGATGCCAGCGCCGACCCAGCCGTCCCAGAGCAGTCCGATCACGACGGCGCACAGGACGCCGGCGGCTGCCGCCACGACCTCCCGCCGGCCATACGCCAGGCCCACCGCGAGGCCGGCCATCGCCGCCGGGAAGACGACGTCGAGGCCAATGACGCGGGGATCGGGGATGAACTGCCCGCCCAGGACCCCGATGATCGTGGCCACGTTCCACGGGATGAAGGTCGAGCCGATCGCGGCAATCCAGTAGCCGCGCGGGTCGACCCGGCCAAGCCGCTGGAAATGGACGCTGGCCAGGGCAAAGGCCTCGTCGGTCAGGAGATGGGCCATGACCAGGCGCTTGAGCAGCGACTGGCCGCGCAACCATGGTGCGATCGCTGCCGAATAGAGCAGGTGCCGGGCATTGACCAGGAAGGTCACCACGATGATTGCCGGCCAGGCCAGGCCGGCGGCGATCATGCCGGCGGCCGCGAACTGGCTG
>JBBRIM010000388.1:0-1699 GCA_038221095.1 Candidatus Limnocylindrales bacterium | reverse complement strand
GGCTCTCAGCTCGCCGCCGGTGCCGCCACGTTCGGTTCGTGGCGCGGGACCAGCGCGGCGGCCAGGATCGCCGCCAGCAGGCAGGCCACGACGCCCAGCCAGATCGTGGCCGCCAGCGAGACCGTGACCAGCGCCCCCGCGATCGCCGCTCCGACCGGAAAGCCGCTGAAGTTGAAGGCCATCGACACGGCAAACGCCCGGCCCATCCAGGCAGGCTCGGTCCGCCGCTGGCGAACCGTGAATAGCGCGATGTCCGAGCAGCCGTTGACGAACCCGAACAGGAACATCAGAAGCAGCAGCAGCGCCAGTCCCAGCTCCGGCCTGATCGGCCCGAGGGCGCCTGACGCCGGCAGCGCGAGCGCGATCAGGGGTGCCATCAGGACCATCGGCACGACGATCATCGTCCACTCGCGACCGCGGGTGTCCAGCCGGCCGAACAGGAACGCGGAGATCATTCCGGAGACGCCAGATGCGGCGAACACCAACCCGACCACCGCGTCGCCATAGCCCAGCTGCTTGAGGACCACCACCGGGATGACGATCGTGATCATCCCCCAGGCCAGGTTCAGGACGGAGAACGCGAAGCCCAGGCCGCGGATCGTGCGATTGCTCCAGGCATAGCGCACGCCGGCCCAGGCATCGGCCAGGAGTCGGCCATTGGGGGCAGCATCGGTGCCTGGTTCCGGCAGCCCGATCAGGACAACCGATGACAGCCCAAATGGGACGGCGATGGCGATGATCGCCTGGGCCGGTCCCAGGATCGCGACGAGGCTGGCCGCCAGGGGCGGACCCAGGATCGTGGCCACCACGTAGCCGCTCGAGTCGATGGCGTTGACCCGCTCCCACAGCCGCGCCGGGACCATGATCGGAAAGATCGTGCGCAGCCCGACGACGCTCAGGATGCCAGTCAGTGACGTGACGATAACGATGACCACCAGCAAGGGCGCCGGGAGCAACCCTGCGAGCGCCAGCCCGCCGATCAGGAGCAGGCTGGCCAGCGCCACGGCGTAGTCCACGATCATCAGCCGGACCCGACCGTGCCGATCGAGCAGGGCGCCGGCGATCGGGGCGATGAGCAGGCCGGGCACCACGGACGCGAACGTCACCGCGCCGGCCAGGACCGGCGAGTCGTACACCTCGAGCGCGAATAGGACAAGCGCCACACCCAGCATCGACTGGCCGATCCGGGCGAGCCCCATTGACGCCACCACCCGCCCCAGCCTGGGTACGCCGAGCAGGGCCCGGTAGGACCGGTCGTCGGGGGCTTCAGCAAGCTTCACCGGTCGAAGTGTCCTCGATCAGGGCGTGGTTGCGCAGCCGGTCAGGGGTACGCGGGAATCCGATCTTCCAGAAACTCGCCGGTCTGGTAGTCGAAGACCGCAAGTTCGGTGGCAACCGACGGGGGGCAGGACTGCCGCGATGGTTGCGCGGCGACGCAGGCGGCTGCATTGAAGACGCCCCGAACGACAAAGGCCCAGACCCAGCGGTCGGCGGGCACGGCGCCGTTTGCGACCTGGCCGAACCGGGCGATCCGAGCGGAGAGGACCGCGGACGGCAAGTCTGATCCAATCGCTGCCAGCTTCAGCACGGCCTGAGCCTGGGCCAGGGTGAGTCCGCCGACCGGCGGAAGGTCGAAGGGCGTGGCGTCGGGCCGAGCCCCAACTGGCGTGACCACGGGCAGGCTTGCGACGAATCCGGG
>JBBRIM010000387.1:0-1710 GCA_038221095.1 Candidatus Limnocylindrales bacterium | reverse complement strand
AGGTACGCGACCAAGCTCGTGGACAACCTTGCCAAGGAAGCGGGCTATCCCGCCGACTTCGCCGCGAAGTACGCGGCCAACGTCGCCTCCAAGGAAGACAACGTGAAGGCGGTCGTCGCCAAGATCGAACTGGGCGAAGGCGACGCCGCCATCGTGTACGTCACCGATTCGATGGCCTCGACCAAGGTCAAGCCGATCGCCGTCCCCGACACCGCGAACGTGCCGGCGACCTACGCCGCTGTGGTCGTCAATCCGAACGCGCAGGAGGAAGCCTCCCGCGCGTTCCTGACCTGGCTGACCGGGCCTGACGGTCAGGCCATCCTCGCCTCGTTCGGGTTCCTCCCGCCGTCATGATGTGGCGCGCCACCCGCCGGGCGCGCGCCCAGGAGGCAAGGTCGCCGAGCGGCCGGCGCCCCGTGATCGCCCGGGACGCTTCTCGCTGGGGCGAGCGATCGCTGATCGCCGTCGCGAGCCTCCTCGCGCTCTTTCTCGCATTGCCGGTCGTAGTCCTCGTCATCCGCTCGATCGTCGGGGGGTCGCTCGCCTCCTCGCTGGGGACCAAGGTCGTTCTGGATGCCCTCTCCCTGAGCCTCGTGACGACCGCGGTCAGCCTCGCGCTCACGGTGGTGCTTGGCCTGCCGCTCGCGTTCGTGCTGGCCCGCCGGCCGTTTCGTGGCTCGGGGCTGCTGGAGGCGGTCGTCGATCTGCCGATCGTGCTGCCACCGGCCGTGGCAGGACTCGGCCTGCTGCTCGTGTTCGGGCGCCGCGGGCTGGTCGGAGGCGCCCTCGGGCTCGGGATCCCGTTCACGACCCTGGCCGTGATCCTGGCGCAGACGTTCGTGTCGGCGCCGTTCTTCATCCGCTCGGCAAGGGCAGGCATCGCCGGCGTGGACCCCGATCTCGAGGACGCCGCCCGGGTCGATGGCGCGTCCGAGCTTCAGCTGTTTCGCGCCGTGACGGTCCCCCTGGCGAGTGCCGCCCTCGCCGCTGGGCTGGTGATGACCTGGGCTCGTTCGCTCGGCGAATTCGGGGCGACGATCATGTTCGCCGGCAACGTCCAGGGCCGGACGCAGACGCTGCCCCTTGTCGTGTACGGGGAGTTCCAGGCGGGCGATCTCGACGCCTCGATCGCCGCCGCCGCCATCCTCGTCCTCGCCGCGTTCGGGGTCCTGGTCGCGGTCCGGGTCTTCCGCTGGGGTCGGATCCTCGATCAGCGAGGCGTGACGTGAGACTACGCGCTCGCAGCAGCCAGGTGGCGCGCGATCTCAGCGAGCAGCTCGTCGACTCGGATGGGCTTGTCGATGAAGCCCGCACAGCCGGCTTCGTAGGCGGCATTGCGGTCGGCCGCGAGGACGCTCGCGCTCACGAGCAGGATCGGGATTCCCGTGCTCGCGTCGGACGCCCGCAACTCGCGGGCGAGGTCAAGCCCGTCTCCGTCGGGCAGGTGCCGATCCAGCAGGACGAGCTCCGGGGTATGGTCGCCCAGCCATGCCCGCGCTTCCGCCAGGTTCGTGGCGATGGACAGGTCGTAGCCTGCCGGCACGAGGATCGCCCGTAGCAGGGCACCGTTGCGGACCTCGTCCTCAACGGCGAGGATCTTGACCCGGCTCTCCCCGGTCACGCCTCTTCCTTGCCGGCCGCCGCCCCGACCTGGTCGAGCCAGCCCTTGAGGGCGTCGAACCCGGTGTCATCGCGAACGACGATGCCCTG
>JBBRIM010000386.1:0-1729 GCA_038221095.1 Candidatus Limnocylindrales bacterium | reverse complement strand
ACTGAGACGGATCGCCAGCCCACGCACGGAACTCGGCTTCAGAGCCCTGCTCAAGTCAGGTCGCAGGCATGGACAGGGCCAGTAGCGCACTTGCTAAGAGTGGGATTGCTGAGAAGGGCCGCAGAACGCAGCCGGGGCATGATTGCGGCGATGAGTGACGAGGAGATAAGGCGGCTCGACCGGCAGGTCGAGGTCGCACGGGCGATCCAGCGGCGGCTCGATGTCGCCGTGGCGAAACGAGAACCCGGGCCGGATGAGCGGCGGCTGGCGGCCGCATACCTCAGCGGCAGGATCACGCTGATGCCTGAGGAAGTCGATGCCCTGCGTCGCCTCGGCCCCGTCGTCTAGCGACGTGGCCGGGTCATCATTGCCACGATGAATGAACCCGGCCAACCGGCAATCAAGATTCGCGAGGCGCGCCCCGAGGAGTTCGAGGCGATCGGCGGGGTCGTCGTAGCCGCCTATCGAACCCTGGGCACCGAGCCGGACGACTACGTCGAGTACCTGCGCGACACAGCTGCCAGAGCTGAGGCGGGAGTCGTCCTGGCGGCGCTGGATGAGGGCGGCACGGTGCTCGGCACGGTCACCTATGTGCCGGGACCCGGCACCTCGTTGTCGGAGATCGAGCGCGACAACGAGGGTGGATTTCGAGCCCTGGCCGTCGCGCCGGCGGCCCACGGCAGGGCGTCGGGCGACTGCTGGTTGCAGAGGTCATTGCCCGCGCTCGAGCCGAAGGCCGGGTCGGCGTGGCGATGTATACCCGCCCCTCGATGAAGGCAGCCCAACACCTCTACGAGTCGATCGGGTTCCATCGGGAACCCACCCAGGACTGGTCCTTCGCTCCCGACGAATGGCTGTGGGCCTACCGCCTTCAGTCCTGACGGGTCACACGTCCTCGATCGTCCCGGAGGCCGGCTCGGGCACCGGGACCGGCGGGACCGGAGGCTGGGCCCGACCCGGCCGGCCGAGGCGCCGCCGGAGCCGATCCCCGCCAAATCCGACGGCGAGGAGGATGACGCCTTCGATCAACAGGCCGATGTAGGTGGACGACGCCAGGTCGAGTGCTCGGCCACGGAGGCCTGCAGGTAGGAGACGTTGAAGTCGGTCAGAGCGATGATCAGGCCCAGTGCGGCCGCCAGGATGAACGCGGTCGAGTTCCGCCGGAACGCTAGCTCCACGAGGACAATCGACACGGCCAGGACCACCACCTGTGCGATCCACGGCTCGATGATTGGCCCATAGGTCATGTAGCCGTTGGCGTCATTGCCCATCGGTCCGTTCTGAGTAAGGGTGGTGCCGAGCCCGACCACCGCGACCAGGCCGGCCCACAAGCGCGTCAGGCCAACCCGGCGATCCGCGCCCGGAAGGCCACCTCCATTGCGCACCTCGACGATCGCCAGGACGCCCGTGCCCAGCGCGACCAACAGCCACCAGACGGCCCCGCCGATCACCTGGCCGATGGGCGATGGCGATGGCGGATACGTCGCGCAACAGCCGTCGCCTAAGAAGCTGAGGGGATAGCCGAAGAGCGACTCGATCCACAGGAGGACGACACCGGCCAGACCGGTCAGCCAGCCGAGCAGCGCGAGCTGGGTGGTCAGTGCCGGCAGCAGACGACGCAGGACCAGCGCCACCGCTGTCGCGATTGCTGCGACCAGGACGGCAGGCACGGCGCCCTGAAGCCGGTTGATGAGGAACGGCATCTGGACGAGGTATTCACCCGACTCCC
>JBBRIM010000385.1:0-1743 GCA_038221095.1 Candidatus Limnocylindrales bacterium | reverse complement strand
CGGGACCCGATGGAGCTGATCGAGTCCGCCGGCCTCCGGTTGACGAGCCGCGAGTCGATCATCGGGCAGGCCGTGACCTATGGGCTGCTTCGTGTTCCTCGCTGGCTGCTTGCGACGTTTCTCCGGACTCTGCGGGACGGCTACACGATTGCCAGCTTCGAGTCGGGGCCCGGCAGCTTGGCGGAATAGCTCGGTAGCGAATCGATCCGTGAGATATCAATGGTGGTGAGGAACGACGCAGCCGAGGCCGCTATCGCACTCGGACCGGCCGAGCTGGCCGCGCAGTTGCGGGCCCTGGGTGTGCGCAACGGCGCGGTGCTTCTGGTTCACATGTCGTATCGTGCGCTTCGGCCGGTGACCGGTGGACCGCTGGGCGTGATCGAGGGGCTCCGCGCCGCCGTGGGACCCGACGGAACAATCGTGATGCCCTCTTGGGGCGAAGATGACGACACACCGTACGACCGAGCCGGTACGCCGGTGGCTCCCGACCTCGGCGTCACGGCGGAGCTCTTCCGCACGTGCCCGGAGTGCGGCGGAGCGATCAGCCGTTCGCGTTCGCCGCCCTCGGGCCCGGCGCGGCCGCCGTCGTCGCGGATCCATTGCCGCTGCCGCCGCACGGCCAGGCGAGTCCGGTCGGCCGGGTCTGGGAGCTCGACGGTCAGGTGCTGCTCCTCGGCGTCGGTCATGACGCCAATACCACCATCCATCTCGCCGAAGCGCTCGCGGCGGTGCCCTATGAGGTGCCCAAGCACTGCACGGTGCTGGAGCGCGGGCGCCCGCGCAGGGTGGACTACGTCGAGAACGATCACTGCTGCCAGCGATTCGCGCTGGCGGACGGCTGGCTCCGCGAGCTTGGACTGCAGCGTGAGGGCAACGTGGGACAGGCCCAGGCGCGCCTGGTCGCTTCCCGCGACGTCGTCCGAGTCGTTCGCCAGCGGCTCGCCGCCGATCCGCTGACCTTCCTGCACCCTGGCGAAAGCGGTTGCGGCGAGTGTGACGATGCCCGCCGCCATCTGCGCAAGACCGGCTGATTCATTCCACTCGGAGCGATCTCCGGGCCGACTCCACCCACCTCGGCCGTGCCGCCTCATCGGCGATCTGAAGCGCCGTCCACGTGGTGAGCCGTGCGATCCGCGCGGTGAACTCCGCCTCGATCGTGGACGTCTCGTCGCTCGGCCGGTGGTAGTGTGCGTCCGGCCCGCTCGTCGACAGGAACACGCTGGGCACGCCGCGACGCGCGAACCAGATCTGATCCGAGGTCGAGAAGTAGGTCCGGTCCGGCCACTGGTCGTCGACGACCGTCAACCGCAGCTCGGCATGCTCCCGCGCGGCCGACCGCACCGCCGCGCCGAGCGATGAGAAGGCGCTGCCCTCGGCCGATACCGTGTCCGACTGTCAGGTCCGGCCGATGCCGTCGAGATTGATGTCGGCCACGATGCGGTCGAGCGGGACCGGCGGGTGCTGCGTGAAGTAGTCGCTGCCGCGGATTCCGATCTCCTCACCACTCACCAGCAGGAACAGCACCGACCGGCGCGGCGCCGGACGAAGCCTCGCGATCGCGCGAGCGGCCGCGAGGACGCCCGCGACGCCGGATGCGTTGTCGTCCGCGCCGTTGTAGATGCTATCGCCCCGCTCGTCGGGCTTGCCGACGCCGAGGTGATCGAGGTGGGCCGTCAGGATGACGTACTCCCCGCGCAGCTTCGGATCGCTGCCAGGCACCATGCCGAGCACGTAGGGCGCCAT
>JBBRIM010000384.1:0-1758 GCA_038221095.1 Candidatus Limnocylindrales bacterium | reverse complement strand
GCCCGGGGCGACTCGGCCGCCGGATATTCAGGGGCGTTCATGACCGTCTACGCGGATCAGCGTCTGCGACCCCCAGCCTGTATCCGAACTCGGTCTGCCGGCGCCGACGACTCTGGGGGTTGTCGCGAGTGGGCCGAGCTTCGACATCTACCGAACGCGCTCGGTCCACGCGGAAATTCACGGGTCATTCACGGTTATTTCGGTGGCTTCCGCCTCAGGGAACACGACGATGGCCACATGAACGAAGTTGCGGAGATGCCTCGGGTAGCGAACGGGAGCGGGAGCCTCATCTGGCTGCCTCTGGAGCGACGCGCCATGCGGGTCATGGCTCGGACCCGCCTGTACTCGGAGTTGCGGTTGATCGTCCTCGACCTCCTTGGTCCATGGGACCCGGACGAGCTTCCCGACGAGATGTCGGCCTGGGTCGAATACGCGGCTGGGCGTGCCGCGTCTGCCGTGTGTGACGTGTCGATGAGCGCACTCATCCGATCGCTGGAGGCGACCGTCGAGGGAGCGCCTGCCGAGATCGTCCATCGACTGGATCAGGCTGCGGTTCGGTACGACTTGGGGATCGACTAGGTCCGACCCGACTCGTTCATCCGGTGTTCACGTCGATTGCCCGCCCCGTTCACCACGGTCACGTACGGTCAGATTGCGCCCGGCCACGGGCTCGGATCGAGTCCAGGGGCGACGGGAGCAGCGATCGTTGTCGTGCGACCGCGAGACGGAATCCCAAGCGCTGTGGAGCCCGTCGCCAGTGGGCGTGCCAACACGGAGGTATCCATGTCCCGCCGAACCACGCGCTCAAGACTGATCCATCACCTGCTTTCGCCGGTCCGGACCAGATCGGTTCGTCGCGCGCCCCGCGTCCGGCGATCATTCCGGCCCATCCAGCCCCGCTGGTCCTTCGCCCGCCGGTGGTTCGTCGAAATCATGCCGAGCCAAGGGGACGAGGGGGCACGAACTGATGCGGATCCTGCTTGCTCATGACGGGTCCGCCAGCGCGATGATCGCGGCAGATCTGGTCCGCGGCATCGCCTGGCCGCGAGACTCCATCCTTCGGGTCATCAGCGTCATCGAGCCCAACGTGGTCGGCCTGACGGCATGGGCCGGAAGCGCTGCTGGCTATTCGCCTGAGGTCGACGCCCAGATCAGCGCCTATTACGAGGGCGAGCTTGCCGCTGTCGTCGAGAGCCTCCGCGGCCCGGACCGCACGGCAGGGGGCGCCGTGCTGCGCGGCCGGCCGGCGAGTGTCATCGTCGACGAAGCCCGAGCCTTCGAGGCCGACCTGGTCGTTGTCGGTTCCCGAGGCCACGGCACGATCGCGTCCTTGGTCCTCGGATCGGTCTCGGGTGAGGTCGTCGACCACGCTGCCTGCCCGGTCCTGGTGGCCCGGCTGCCGAACCTTTCGCGAGTCATCTTCGCGGCTGACGGTTCGCCAGCGGCTGCGACTGCCGAGGCCCTCCTGGCGCGATGGCCCATCTTCGAAGGCCTGCCGATCCGCGTCGTCAGCGTCGCCGACATCCCGCACCCGTGGCACACCGGGATCGCCCCGACGATGAACGGCCAGGTCCTCGAGGCTTACGAGCAGGAGCTCAAGCAGGCCAAGACGGAACACCAGGGCATCGCGCGCGAGAGTACCGAGCGTTTACGTGCCGCAGGTCGTGACGCGACGGAGGATGTCCGCACAGGCGACGCCGCCTCCCAGATCATCGCGGTCGGGGCAGCATGGGACGCCGATCTTCTGGTTCTGGGTTC
>JBBRIM010000383.1:0-1761 GCA_038221095.1 Candidatus Limnocylindrales bacterium | reverse complement strand
AGACATCAATGACCACGGTGAGCCATGGATGTCCGCGTCGGTTCGTCAAGGGATCGCGAATGAGGATGTCAGCGAGCAGGGCATGATCGATCTCGTAGATCTCGTTGGGTCGAGTCGCGGGCGGCAGCATCAGATAGGGCTGGAAGGCACGCGCTGCCTTAGGGCCTCCACGGAGGCCCGCGCGGATGGCCGGCTCGAGGCGATTGAACGCTCGGAGGAATGCCTTGTATCCGGCTGTGGTCAGCCCGCGATCCCGCAGCTCCTCCCAGGCGCCACGCACATTGCCGTCGGCCCACCGAACGTAGCCCATTTCGAGGTCTCCTAACTCGAACCGCGGTCGTCGGCTCGGCTCCTCCTCGAGCCAGCGCCGGATCGTCCTATCGCTGCGGTTGAGCGAGACGGCTGCCGCCAGGATCAATGCGCAGCTCAAGTGACCGGTGCGATCACGGTCCGCCTCAATCCGGGCACGATGGATCTCCCACCGGACTGTGTCGTGGATTCCAGCCCCGACGACGGCAGCCATCAGGGCATCTCGGTGAGCTGCTCGCGCCGCCGGATTGTTGCCGGCCGGAAGCGGTGGATCTGGACGGGAGGTGCAAGGTAGACGAGGCGAAGCCCGACGAGGTTCGTGCCGAACTCTGTTTCGAGATCGGCGAGGTAGCTGGCCACCTGAGCCCGATCCTCAGGCTCGACCGGGCCGCTCCGACCGCGGGCCGTCTTCAGTTCGTCCGCCAGCACGCGGTCCGTCACCACATGCCGGTACAGAAGGTCGATCCGCCCGTCTCGGACTCGTCGCTCGGCGGCATCAAGACGCCATGGGGAGGGTGGTTTGAACGACTCGAGGTAGCCGCGGACGAAGCTGCGAAGCAGGAGTTCGCCGCGCCTCCGGTCGTGTCGCAATGGGTCTGCGGAGAGGATCCGATCGATGACGGCGGAGTCTACGACGGGCTCCCGGCCACCTCGTTGTGCCGAGATCAGGCAGTCAGCGATAGCGACATGTGTCAACTGCCCGAGGTGGAGCTGGAACGGTCGAGCGATGGGCGCGGGTCGCCTGAGGATGGGAATCTGCCGGTGGCTTGCCCGCTTGCGTCGGACGGCACGCCGCCCCATCGTCCCGCTTCCTCGCACGATGCTCTCCGCTACTTCGAATGGTCCGACGTCAGTCGGCGATGTGGTCGACTCTGATGGAAATCGCTACTCGCGCTCTATCGACCGGATGTCCGCCGCGCGTCTCACGCAGGCGCGTGAATCGCTGAAGTCAATCGACAGGTCGAACAGGGCCACGCGCTGCCCCTTCGTCTCTGAGGGTCGACGCAAGCGTCCGGACGCATCGACGTTGGGTGGCCGCCAAAGCCCGCTCGGGCTGTCGGCATCCGCGCCCGAACCGGAGACGACCGCGGGTTCGGACAAGAAGTAGATCCGCAAACCAACGCCCTGCCTCGGGCACGAGGACTACTCGAACCCCGATCGCCATCCCAAGGAGCGACGCGTCGGCAGCCAACTGAGCCGCCGCCCACACCTGGGCGATAGCGTCCAGTCGATCCGGCCCGATGGCGAACAGCCTTTCGAGATGGTCCGATGCGAATGGGGCCTCGCTGGGCATCCGCAAGAGGACGATCGGTTTCGTGTCGGATCGGCTTCCCATCTCCCCCTGACGACGCAATCCCACCTCGTCGGCATCGGGCGGGAAGATCGCTGTCGTGAGTGCCGTCACCGACCTTCCCCCGAACCGAACTCCGCCGTCACGATCGCGCTTTGGAG
>JBBRIM010000382.1:0-1767 GCA_038221095.1 Candidatus Limnocylindrales bacterium | reverse complement strand
GGCTGCAAGAGCCCGCTGACCGGCGGGATCAAGGAAGCCAACGCGGGCGGCCAGGCCGGCCAGGCCATCGCGCGTCTCGGCTACGCCGCGATCATCGTCGAGGGCCAGCCCGCGGGCGACGACCTCTGGACGATCCTGGTCAACAAGCAGGGCATCTCGTTCAAGGCCGCCAACGATCTCCGCGGCCTCGGCACCTACGCGAGCGTCGAGAAGCTCCGCGCCGAGTACGGCGAGAAGGCCACCTTCATGCTCATCGGCCAGGCCGGCGAGATGATGCTGCCAGCGGCCTCGATCCAGTCCTGCGACCGCGAGCTCCATCCGACCCGGGCCATGGGTCGCGGCGGCGTCGGCGCCGTGATGGGCTCCAAGAAGATCAAGGCGTTCATCCTCGACGAGTCCGGCACCGTGACGCGGCAGCCCAAGGACGAGGCGCGCTTCAAGGCCGCGGCGAAGACCTTCAATGAGGGGCTCCGCAGCCACGGCGTCACCGGCACCGGGCTGCCGTCGTTCGGGACCAACGTCCTGACCAACATCCTCAACGAGGCCGGCGGCTACCCGACCCGCAACTTCAGCACCGGCGTCTTCGAGGGCGCGACCGCCATCAGCGGCGAGACCCAGGCCGCGATGATGACCGAGCGCGGCGGCGAGGCGACCCATGGCTGCCACCGCGGCTGCATCATCCAGTGCTCGGGCATCTTCAACGACGCGACCGGCAAGTACCTGAGCAAGCAGGCCGAGTACGAGACGGTCTGGTCGCACGGCGGCAACTGCGGCATCGCCGACCTCGACATCATCCAGCAGCTCGACCGGATGGACGACGACTTCGGCATCGACACGATCGAGACCGGGGTGGCCATCGGCGTCGCGATGGAGGGCGGGCTGCTGCCGTTCGGCGACGGCCCGGGCGCGATCAACCTGCTCGCCGAGGTCGGCAAGGGCACCCCGCTCGGCCGTATCATCGGCTCGGGCGCCGGGACAACCGGCAAGGCCTTCGGCGTGGTGCGGGTCCCGGTGGTGAAGAACCAGGCCCTGCCGGCCTACGATCCGCGGGCCGTCCAGGGGATGGGCGTCACCTACGCCACCACCCCGATGGGCGCCGACCACACGGCCGGCTACGCGGTGACGGCCAACATCCTCAAGGTCGGCGGCTTCGTGGATCCGCTCAAGCCCGAGGGCCAGGTGGAGCTCTCGCGCAACCTCCAGATCGCGACCGCGGCGATCGACTCGACGGGCATGTGCCTCTTCATCGCGTTCCCGATCCTCGACCAGCCCGACACGTTCAACGCGCTCGTCGAGCTGCTCAACGGATTCTACGACATCAACCTGACCGCCGACGACGTGACGGCCCTGGGCAAGAAGGTGCTCCACGCGGAACTCGACTTCAACGCCCGCGCCGGCTTCACGGCGTTCGACGATCGCCTGCCGCGCTTCTTCGAGGAGGAGGCGCTCGCGCCCCACAACGTCACGTTCCAGGTGACCGACGCGGAGCTCGACGCGGTCTTCGCCTCCTGATCCACCCGGCTCCGCCGATGCGGGGCCATTGACGACGAAGAACGGCCGGCGCACACGCGCCGGCCGTTCGGTGCCCGGGCCGTCACGGGCGATCGGGGATCGATCCGTTGCGCAGCGGGTAGACGTCGACCATGCCGCCGCCGGCGATCTCGTGGTCGCCGGCGGGGATGATCGCAACCCCGTCCGCGCTCACCATCGTCTGCAGGAAGCCGGTGGCCTGGCTGCCGGCGCTGCCCGCGACGATCGCGTCGCCCT
>JBBRIM010000381.1:0-1776 GCA_038221095.1 Candidatus Limnocylindrales bacterium | reverse complement strand
GACTCGTGGCCGGGCAGGGCCCAGTTGGCCAGCTCATAGCCACGCATGCCGGCTTCGCGCAGTCGGTGGGTGGCCAGGTGATACATCGCCGCGGCCCGGTCGTCGTCCTGTTCTGGCAACGCCCGCTCGCGCCAGCGGCGCGCCCCGGCCGTCGGCGGCAGGTGGTCGCCACCGGGGCCGGTCAGGCCCTCCTCCTCGGGATCATCGAGGGTCAGGGCGTACAGCGAGAGATGCTCCGGGCCCAAGGCGATCGCCCGTTCCAGGCCCTCGGCCCAGCTGCTCAGAGTCTGGCCGGGCACGTCGTACAGGAGGTCCAGGTTGATCGAGCCGATCCCGGCCTCGCGGGCCGCGATCAGGGCCAGCCCAACGTCGGACGGCGAGTGGCGCCGCCCAAGCCGCTTCAACTCGACCGGCGAGAACGACTGGGCACCAAAGCTCAGGCGGGTGATCCCGGCCTCGGCCTGGGCGACCGGATCGCCGCGTTCGTCGGAACCAGGGTTTGCCTCGAGGGTGATCTCGGCGTTCTCGGCGATCCCGAAGGATGTCCGGATCGCATCGAGAATTCGGCGCAGGGCGTCGATCGGCAGGAGCGACGGCGTGCCGCCGCCCAGGTACACGGTGTTGAGCGCTGGGCCGGCGGCTCCCCCGCCACCGCCCGCGGCGGTTCGGGCAGCCTCGGCGCGCAGCCCGACCTCGACGATCAGGGCGTCGACCAGGACCTCAATCCGGTTGCGCAGGCCGCGGGCGTCCGCGCCGGCGTAGACGACGAAGTCGCAATACGGGCAGATCGAGACGCAGAAAGGCAGGTGGACATACAGCCCGTAGGGCGGTTCGAGCGCAACCGGGAGCGGGTCAGTTGCGCTCATCGGTCACGGCTGATCGTGTCCCGGACCACGCCCACGATGCTCCAGCCCTCGGGTGGCCGGCGGCGCTTCTCGATCTCCTCCACCTCCCGCCCGGCAGGCAGGGGCTGGCCAGCGTGACCGGTCGTCAGGAACATGGCAAAGCGAGCGATCGCATGGCCGATGAAGGCTGCCCCAATCCCGCCCGTCTCGATCGTCGCCCAGCCGGTGGCCACCGCCAGGACGAGGGCCAGGACGAAGATCGAGCGGTCCCGGCCGGGGGCTCCGAGGCGTGTGGCCAGGCCGTAGACCAGGGCCTGGATCAGGATCGCCAGCCAGCCGTTCAGGCCGACCAGGACCAGGAAGCCGAGGACCGCCCCGCGAAATGTGACCTCGTCGACGAAGGCGGTCCCGGTTGCGTTCAGGAGGGCCACCGGATACGAGCCGACCGGCGGCAGGCGTACCCGCCGGTAGCGCAGCCAGGCGACGCCGACGGCGAGGGCCGTGCCGGCTACCCCGAGGGCAATCCCGAGCAGGACGGCGGCGCCCCGATTGCCCAGGCCAACATACAAATCAATGCTGGCCGTCGGCTCGACCACGAAGATCGCGGCGATGATCAGCAGGCCGACCAGGTACCAGCTCAGCCGCCGGCGCAGGCGGGTCGGGTTGCCGTCCGGTCCGCTGTCGGCGTATTCGGCCACGCCGAAGAGGGCCGCCTGGAAGCGCAGGACTACGAGGAGCATCGCGAAGGCCATCGTGATGAGCAATCCGAACGGCCGAATCAACTCCTCCATGGGGCGCCCCTCAGCGCGCTCCGCCGTCGTCCATCCGGAGGACGGCGAGGAACGCCTCCTGGGGAATCTCGACGGACCCGACCCGCTTCATCCGCTGCTTCCCCTCTTTCTGCTTCTCCAGCAGCTTCTTCTTGCGGCTG
>JBBRIM010000380.1:0-1779 GCA_038221095.1 Candidatus Limnocylindrales bacterium | reverse complement strand
GTCGGCTGGTCAGCCTGGCCGGCCAGAAGCACGCCGCCCATCACACCGATCCGGCCGGCTTCGTGGCCGCGGTCGAGGCCTTCCTCGACGAGCGCGATACCATCACACCATGACGGATGTGATCAACCCAGGCCCGACCGCCCCCACGGCCGATGCGCGGCCGTATTCACCAGGCCTGGCCGGGGTCGTCGGAGCCGAGAGCGCGATCGCGCTGGTCGACGGTGCCCGCGGCCGGCTCCTCTACCGCGGCTATCCGATCGGCCAGCTCGTCGCCCACGGGACGTACGCCGAGGTCGCCGACCTGCTGTGGACCGGGGAGTGGCATCCGGGCGCGGAGCTCCACCCCGAAGCAGTCCCGGCCGAGGTCGTGGCCACGCTGCGCCTGCTGCCGCCCGATGCCCACCCGATGGACGCTCTGCGCACCGCCGTCTCGGTCTGGGGCGCGGCCCAGAAGCTGACCTGGCCGCCCACGCCCGCACAGGCCCGCCGGTTGACCAGCTTCTCGCCCTCGGCCCTGGCCGCCTTCGGACGGATCCGGCGCGGCCTGGCGCCGGTCGAGCCGGATCTCTCGCTCGACCTCGCCGGTGGATTCCTGCAGCAGCTCACCGGCGCAGCGCCTGATCCGGCGGCGGCGCGCGCCCTCGAGGCGTACTTCATCGTCGGCGCCGAGCATGGCCTCAATGCCTCGACGTTCACCGCCCGGGTGATCACCGCCACCCGCTCGGACCTGGCCTCGGCCGTGTGCGGCGCGATCGGAGCGCTCAAGGGGCCGCTCCACGGTGGTGCCCCCGCCGAAGTCGTCAGCCAGCTCCATGAGATCGGTTCGATCGACCGGGCCGAGGCATGGGCCCGGGCAACAATCGCCAACCATGGCCGGATCATGGGCTTCGGCCACCGCGTCTACCGGGCCTACGATCCCCGGGCGGCCGCGCTCCGCCAGGTGGCCGAGGCGATGGACGACCGGCCCGAGTGGCTCGACCTTGCGATCGCCGTGGAGGACGTCGTCCTGCGCGTGCTGGCCGAGCTCAAACCCGGTCGAACCCTGAAGACGAACGTCGAGTACTACGCTGCGGCGGTCCTCGAGGGCGTCGGTCTCACCCCGGACCTCTTCCCGGCCACGTTTGCCCTCGCCCGCCACGCGGGCTGGACGGCCCACGCGATCGAGCAGGCCGGCGTCGACAAGCTGATCCGGCCCGACCTGCGCTACACCGGTCCGTTGGACCGGGATCTGCCGGCCTGAGCCGGTGAACCCGGGGGGCGCCGGCCTCGCCGGGATGGGGGCGCGGCCTCGCTTCGGATGGCCGCGCATTTCGATCGAACTGGTCGGGATCGGCACGGCGGTTGCAATCTGGCTGGTCGTCTGGTTCTTCTGCGAACCGTGGAGCCGGCCCCTCCTGACCGGCCAGGATGCCCGCTGTTACTGGGTGCCGGGCTACAGCGCCCCGTACGCGTTGTCGGAGTGGACCCAGCCGATCGCGTACGTCTACTCGCCGGCCTTCCTGCAGCTGCTGGCCCCACTGAAGCTGCTCCCCTGGGAACCATTCATCGGCGTCTGGGCGATCGTGCTGATCGCCGCCGTGCGCTTCCTGTCCGGACCACGACTGTTTGCCCTGGCCCTGCTCTTCGCCCTGCCCGAGTTGATCGGCGGCAACATCCACCTGCTGGTGGCCGTGGCGATCGTGGTCGGCTTCCGCTACCCGGCCGCCTGGTCATTGATCCTGCTGACCAAGGTGACCCCCGGGATCGGCCTGCTCTGGTTCGTCGTCCGGCGCGAGTGGC
>JBBRIM010000379.1:0-1792 GCA_038221095.1 Candidatus Limnocylindrales bacterium | reverse complement strand
CACTACCTCGACCCGCGCTCGATCCTGTCAGGGTCCAGCCAGTCGGGCGATCTGGTCGTCCTGTCGATCGTCGCCCTGGCCGCAGCTGCGTACGCCCAGGTCGTCTTCGCCCGGCGCGACCTTGCGGCGCCATCCTGAGCGACCCGGGCCGGTCGGCGTAGGCTGGTCGCGGCAAGGAGGTGGCTCATGCCGAAATCGAAGGCGGAGCAGGCCGAACAGAGCGTCGAGCTGGCCAACGTCTGGGCAGACCCACCGGTGGAGGAGCTCGGGACGACGGTGCGGACCGTCTCAAACAAGGTCTACCTGCGCGAGCTTTCGACCCTCCAGATCGAGCTGGTCAAGTTGCAGGAGTGGATCCGCGACCAGGGCCTGAAGGTGGTGATCATCTTCGAGGGCCGCGACGCCGCCGGGAAGGGTGGCGCGATCAAGACGATCACCCTCAGTCTCAACCCTCGCTACGCCCGGGTCGTGGCCCTCGGGACGCCGACCGAGCGCGAGAAGGGCCAGTGGTATTTCCAGCGCTACGCCGCCCACCTGCCGGCCGCCGGTGAGATCGTGCTGCTCGACCGGAGCTGGTACAACCGGGCCGGCGTCGAGCGGGTGATGGGCTTCTGCACCGAGGAGGAGTACCGCGAGTTCCTGCGTTCCGGCCCCGAGTTCGAGCGGATGCTCGTCCGCTCCGGCATCACCCTGATCAAGTACTGGTTCTCGGTCAGCGATGCCGAGCAGGAGCGCCGATTCCAGAGCCGGATCGAGGACCCGACCAAGCGCTGGAAGCTGAGCCCGATGGACCTCGAGTCACGGGCCCGCTGGGTCGAATACTCGCGGGCCAAGGACGAGATGTTCGCCTTCACCGACATCAAGCAGGCGCCCTGGTACGTCGTCAATGCCGACAACAAGAAGCGCGCCCGGCTCAACGTGATTCAGCACCTCCTGAGCCTGATCCCCTACCGCGATCTCACGCCCGATCCGATCGTGCTGCCACCGCGCCAGGCGGACCTTGGCTACGTCCGCCCTCCGATCGGTGATCAGACCTTCGTGCCCGAGGTCTACTGAGCGGCGCTCAGGCCGAGGCGAAGGACTCGCGCATCGGATCCGGACGGCGAGTCCCTATTGGAAGAACTCGCCCAGATCGTTGGCCGTGCACGTTTCGGCCAGGCAGGGCAGCCCCCAGGCGACCTGGATCGTGCGCAGCAGCGAGAAGTGGTCGTGGGCGACCATCGAGCTGAAGCCGGGCTTTGCCAGCGGACTGATCACGAGCGTGGGAACCTGGCCGCCGCCGCCAATATTGGTGGTTCCCTCGTCCCACGTGATCAGGATCAGGCCACCCGACTGGTAGGCCGGGCTGGCCAGGATTCCGGGCAGGAATGAGGCGAGCCAGGTGTCGCCGTCCTGAATCGAGCAGTCGTGCATCGTGTGACACAGGTTCGGCTCGATGAACGTGTAATCGGCGGGGTTGGCCGGGTCGAAGGCGTGGAGATCGGTGATCCGGGCACAGCGCGTTGGATCGCCGCTGATCCCGGTGAAGCTGATCGCCGGGTTGTGCTTGCGCACGTAGATCCCGGTGCCGTCTTCCCCACCACTGGCCGACACCCCGGTGTAACAACCGCCCGGGTTGTTTTCGGCGGCCACCTGCCAGGTCCGGCCGGACGTCTCGATCTGGTCGAAGACCGTCGGGGCGGACAGGTCGTGGTTGAGGTTGTCGATCACGCCGTTAGTCGAGCCCGAGGCAAGGGCGAGGTAGTTCGGCTGTGAGCCGTGGGTGATGGCCGTGTAGTTCGAGGCCAGCCCA
>JBBRIM010000378.1:0-1819 GCA_038221095.1 Candidatus Limnocylindrales bacterium | reverse complement strand
ATGGCAGTGTCGAGGACCGAGAGATTCTCAACCTCGGTCAGGTCGTCGTAGATCTCGCTGTCAAACGAGTCGTCCTCCGCTGCGGATCGCGGCGCGGACGGGTCGACCGCGCCGATCCGACGCGGTCCATCGAGCGCGGCAGAGCGTCGCATCGGCAGGCGCCCGAGTGGGAGGTGCCGAGCGGAGCCGTGATGACAGCGTCGGCTCATTGGCCGAGGAACGCAGCGCCTGGGCGCCGCTGAAGGGTCGTGGTCATGTCCGGGCCTGTGGCGAGTTCGCGGGGGCGGATGCCCGTCGTCCCGATGATACCCCGCGCCACTGCGCCCTAGCTGTTCTTCCCGGTCAGGTTGTTGACGGGCACGCGGCTCATCGGCGGCTGCCCGGCGAGTGACCAATGTGGTCGGCGCCGATTGTAGAAGTCGAGAAATCGAGGCAGGTCGGCGATCCGCTCGACGGTGTTGGCGAAGGGCTTGGCGTAGGCCCATTCCTGGAGCAGCGTGCGGACGAGCCGCTCGGCCTTGCCGTTGGTCTGGGGTCGATACGGCCGAGTGAAGCGCTGCCCGATGCCGAACTGGTCACAGGTCGCGGCGAAGGCCAGGCTTCGATAGCAACCACCGTTGTCGGTCAGGATCCGCTCGATCGTGATGCCGTGGCTGGCATAGAACCGCCAGGCCCGTTCGAGGAAGCCTGCCGTCGTGGCCGGCGATTCGTCGGCCAGCTCCTCGGCATACGCCAGCCGGCTGTGGTCGTCGATCGCGAGGTGGACCCGGTTCCAGCCGATGCCACGGTGCTTGTCCTTGACCCCGACGCCGTGGATCCGATGCCCGCCACCTGGTCCGATCCGGCCGAGCATCTTGGTGTCGAGATGGACCAGCTCGCCCGGTCGCTCGCGCTCGTATCGAACGATCGGTGGTCGGGGTTCGAGCCGGTCGAGCCGGCCGAGGCCCTCGCGCCGCAGGATCGCGTACACGGAACTCCGGGCGAGGCCCGCCTCCCAGGCAAGAATGTGCGGGCCGACCCGCAGCTCCCGGCGACGCGCACACAGGCGGGCAACCAGGTCAGGCGAGTGGCGCCGCACCTGGTGGTGGACCGCGCTCGATCGGTCGGTCAGCGGTCCGGTCCGGGCGCGCCACCACCACTTCGAGCCCGACTGCCGGCTGATTCCAGCGGCTTGGGCCGCGGCCGTGATCGTCCAGCCAGCCTTCACTCGATCGACCAGGAGACGCCGACCGTGCGGCGTCAGTCGGGCATTAGGATGGGCCATGAGGGTCCCTTCTTCGACTGTGGCTTGCAACACCAACAGCCGAACGATAGGGGCCCTCAGCCCGTCAACAACCTGATTGGGAACTAGACCTAGCCGGCGACGACCAGCAGGTCGCATGGCGCCTCGTTGAGCACGTCCGGACCGTCCGGTGTGCACACCACGATGTCCTCGATCCGGATCCCGAACTTCCCGGCGAGGTAGACGCCGGGCTCGATGCTGAACGCGTTGCCAGATTCCAGTCGATCGCTGTTGCCCGCCACCAGGTAGGGCTCCTCGTGCGCCTCCAGCCCGATCCCGTGGCCAAGACGATGGAGGAACTGGTCGCCGAGGCCGCCCGCGCGGACGACACCTCGGGCCACCTCGTCGATGTCGCCACAGCGGGCGCTCGGCTGCGCCGCCGCCGTCGCGTCCGCGTTTGCCCGTCGCACGATCTCGAAGGCGGCAAGGAACTCGGGCGTTGGCGCATTCGCAGGCGAGCCACCAGTGACCCACAGCATCCGGGTGATATCCGAGCCGTAGCCATCGAGCGTGCCCCCGATGTCGAGGACGATCGGG
>JBBRIM010000377.1:0-1824 GCA_038221095.1 Candidatus Limnocylindrales bacterium | reverse complement strand
GTAGTTCGTGCCGTGGATGGTGATCCAGCGGTTGCCGCTGTCCCAGATCGAGGCCCCGACGACCGAGGTGCCGCGCATCGTGTCGCCGAGCAGGTGGAAGTGCAGGCTGTACCTCCCTTTGATCCCCTCCTTGCCGAGGTGGCGGAACTCGGCGTAGCTGACCGAACCGGCCGAGCGGCGGTGGTACATCGTGTGGCCACGCCCCTTGGCGGGGTCGGCCGACTCGACCACCACGTTGCGGCTGAGGTTCGCGACCTCGCCGTGGCGGCCGTTCTCACCACTGTGGTCCAGCTCCAGGGGGCGGTCCAGGGTCAGGCTCTCGCCGTCGATCGAGCGAATGGTCCGCTCCTCGGTGAAGGCCTTGAACGACTCTTTTCCGAAGCCCACGCGCAGGGTGCCGCGCTCGCGCCTGATCCGCTGGGTCGCGGTCACGATCACGCGGTCGCCCACCCGCCAGCCGGGGACCGACTCGGCCAGGGTTAACGCGGCCTCGCCCTGATGGGCCGTCCGTCCCAGCTTCACCCAGGTATGGGGCATGGCGGCGCCGTGGAAGTCCATCCGGCCGCCGCAGCAGACGATGGCCGGGCAGGTCTCCGGGTCCATGCCGTCGATCATCACCAGCCGGATCAGCGCCGAGTGCCGTGCCGGGATGGGTGCCGACGGCGTACCGACCTCGAGCGCGGGCCTGGGTCCGCCGGGATCGGCCTGGGCCATGTGGGCCTCGCAGTCGAAGCCGTTCTCGCTGGCGTCGTCGCCGGCCTGGATCTTGATCAGGCCGACATCGAGCCGGGTATCGCGGTCGGAGGCGAAATGGAGCGTCCCCGCCACGTGGATCGACCGGATCGTCTGGTCGGAGACCACGTCATAAGTCACCGTATGCCCCGATCGGACCTGAACCCTGGCCCCCGCCCCGGGGACATGCCCCCCCTGCCAGGTCCCCGGCGCCGACCACGCGCCGCTCGCTGCCGAGCGGATCAAGCCAGCGGGCGTCGGAACGTCCCGCGGTTCCGCGGCGGCCGACGTCGCGACGGGCACCATCGTGGATAGAGCGATCAAAAATAGGGGCATGCGTATCATATTCGTTTTTCCCTGGATGTGTTCGGGGTCACGTGTCATGTAATCAGCCTGCCCGATTATCCCGATTTTTTCGGAAATCCTCCGATATCCGCCCCGCGGGCCGCGGCGGAGTGGATCCCGGTCCGGACCGTCCTCGGAGTGATTGATCTGCCGCCTTGATCGAGATTCAGTACGGCACGCCCGCCTGCCGCGCGGCCTTCAGGGCGTGCGCGTACCACTCCAACTCGTCGAGGAACCGGCCCGCGCGGCGGTGAGAGGCCTCGTCCTTCGGGCGGCCTTCGTCATCGAACGCATCCTGCACGGCGGGCACCGGCAGGAGGGTCGGGATGCTGGGGGTTCCGAGCTCGCAGAGCATCGCCCGTAACTGCATCGCGGCCCTGACCCCACCGAACGCGCCGGCCGAATAGCAGACGATCGCCGACGGGCGCCAGAAGTATTCCTCCAGGAAATGGTCGAGCAGGTTCGACAGCGCCGGGGGGATGCTGTGGTTGTACTCGCCGGAGACGATGATGAAGGCGTCGGCCGCCTTGATCCGCCCCGCGAGCCGCGTCAGGGCTTCCGGCGCCTGGCCCGGCTCGTACTCCTTCCACATCCGGTCGAGGAGCGGGAGCTGCTCCTCGGCGGGGTCGACCAGGGTGGCCCGGTGGCCCCGGGCCTCGCACTCCCGGAGGATGAAGCTCGCGGCCTTGATCCCCTGGCGGTGGTGGCGGACCGACCCGTAGATGACGAGCAACTCGAGTGGGTCCA
>JBBRIM010000376.1:0-1843 GCA_038221095.1 Candidatus Limnocylindrales bacterium | reverse complement strand
GACCGTCCTGAAGGGTGCGGTGGTCTCGTCGCTGGCGTTCTACCTCCTCTTCGGCACGCTCGGGCTCATGGTGGAGTGGTTCCTGCTCGGCAACCCTCCAGTGATGGACGTCTTTCAACTCGTCGTCCAGCCGGGCATGTTCACGTACTGGGGCACGTTGGTGCTCGGCCCGCGTCTCGTGACGGAACCCGCCGGGGCGCGAGGGCTACGTCGGGCGTTCCTGCTCTACTTCGCCGCGTTTTCCGCACTCTACCTCGCGGTCGCCCTGGCACTGCCACGGCAATACGGCGGGATCTTTCTCGGTTTCGTGATCTTCGCCGCGGGCACGGCAGGACTGAACGGCTTTTACCTGGCCTATTTCCGCCGTCTGGCCGGGGTTGGGTGCCACGCGGTTCGGTACTCCGAACCCGTGCCGTCTGGCCCTGAGCACGGGTTGAAGACAGCCCGTGGCACCCCGAATCCGAATTCCTTCCCCCGTGATGGGTGAGTTCGGTAGGCTGGGTCGTGACCCAGCTCTTTGTGACGTAAGACAATGCGACGTTACCTGCGGTCCCGGACCGGGCAGGCCTTCTTCTTCACTGTGGTGACCCACGACCGCCGTAAGATCCTCACGACGGGCCTCCATTGTCTGCGGTTCCCGTCGGCTTGGCTGATCGGGTAGAATGGAGAAGTCAGGACCAGGACAAGATCGGGGGATCGATCATGCCGGCGGACACATTGATCGAGCAGAGGCTATCGGCCGTCGAGACCGCCGTCGCCGAACTCCAACAACGGCTCGCAACTCGCCCTCCACCAACCAGTTGGCTCGAACGGTTCGCCGGTTCCTTCAAGGACGAACTGGCTTTCTCCGAGGTTGTGGAGTACGGCCGAGCGATCCGGTCGTCGGACCGCCCGCGTGAGGGCGATGGGTGAAATATCTGCTCGACATGGATCACCTGAGCATCCTGCAACAACAGTCGGGGCAAGAGTACCTCGCCCTGGCTGCCCGGCTGGCGCAGCACTCGCCGAGCGACCTCGCCCTCTCGATCGTCAGCTTCCACGAGCAGGTGCTCGGCTGTCACACCTACATCAGTCGGGCGCGTGACGAGCAAGGGGTGGTCCGCGGTTACGGCATGCTGGGGCGGCTCCTGAGCGACTTCGCGGCAGTCCCGGTCATCCCCTTCGACGCAGCCGCGGCCTCCACAGCCGTTGCGCTGCTCGCCCGTCGCGTACGCATCGCAACGATGGACTTGCGGATCGCGTCGATCGCGGTGTCCAGGGGCTGACCTTGTTGACCCGGAACACCCGCGACTTCGGTCAGGTGCCGGCGCTGTTGACAGAAGATTGGACGATCCGGTCGCCGTAGACCCGCGACTCAAGGCGCCACGTCTGAGCTAACATCAGCCCTGACGGCCTCACCTGCCATCACGATGTCCCCGCCCCGCGCCACGATAGTGAGGTAGGCTGGGCCTCGGCCCAGCATCGGGCGTGCTGGACCGAGGCCCAGCCCACAAGGTGATAAGCCTGAAGTATCGATCAGGTTTGCCAAAGTGTGGCCTGGGCACCATTTACCGTCTTCCCTGTATTACTCATAAACCCGGGGCTTCCCAACCTGCCATAGTGGCAAGGCTCGTCATTGGGGAGTGGATTCGGTGTCAGTTCATTTTTGTCCCGAAAAAAATGAACCGACACCGGATTTTCGGACACCGGATTTTCGCGCATGAAGATCCTCCGGCGGTTTCTTGCACTGCCCGGCTTCGTCCTGTTGGGGATGCTGTTCGCAACCCCCGGGGAAGTTCTCAACCAACTCCTCGCCCGGCGCGACCCCACAGCGTTCCGCAACACGCTCGTCAGCTACGTCGTG
>JBBRIM010000375.1:0-1857 GCA_038221095.1 Candidatus Limnocylindrales bacterium | reverse complement strand
ATGCGAACCGGGCCGGGCACCCAACCCCTGAACTTCACCGATCAGGATCGCGACGAGCAGATCCAGCTGGTCGTTGATCTTCGCCACGCGTTCGATGTCCTCGCCCAACGGCGGAACGTCGACGAGGTATCGATCGGGTTTCTCGGGTCCGGCGATGGCGCTGCGATCGGGAGCCTGTTCGCTGGGGTCGAGCCGCGGTTGCGCGGAGCGGTCCTTGAATCCGGCGATGGCGGCCTCGTCTCGCACTTCACGGCGTTGGGTGGCGCGAGCCCGCTCGCGGCGCTGGCGCCCGCCATTCGCGATCACTGGCTCGCGGTCATGGCGCCGATCGAGCCGCTGTATTTCGTGGGCAACGCGGCGGCGCCCGTGTTCTTCCAGTTGGGGCGCCTCGACACCGAGGTGACGCCGCTCGAATCCGCCCGGTTCGCGGCAGCCGGCAACCAACAGGCGAGCGTCGGCTGGTACGACAGCGGCCATGGCCTGGGGACTCCGGCGTGGTGCGACGCCGCTATCTGGCTTGGGGACAACATCGGCTTTGATGGGACGGCCACGACCTCGTGCGGGGCGTCCGCGGGTGGCGCCGTGGACAACGGCCTGGGCGGGATCGCCCTGCTCGGCATCCTCGCCCTGCTGATCGGCGTCCGGCTGGTGCTTCGATTCCGTCGCCGGCCGCCGCCACCTCCACCAGGCGCCGCCGAGGAGGAGGCAGCAGTGACCAGCCGCCCGATCATTCGCCCTGCCGAGCGGGAGCCGCGTCACGCCCGACTGATCAGCGCGCCCGTCGCGTTATCGGTCACGTTGCGGGTCCGGAGTTCGTCACCCGATTGACGACGGCATTACCGTGCCGACCCACAATCGAGGACACCAACCATGACTGTCGCTCCGAAGCGCGTGCCGGCGCTCATCCGGCTCTCGAACCCGGTCTCCCGCCGCCTGCTCCGCCTGGGCATACCGATGGGCCCGAACACCCTGCTCACCGTCCGTGGCCGCTCGAGCGGCGAGCCTCGCTCCGCCGCGGTCGCCGTGATGGAGATGAACGGCAGGCGCTGGATCATCGGCGCATACGGGCCGGTGCAGTGGGTGCTCAACCTCCGAGCCGCCGGCGAGGCCGACGTCCAACTCGGCGGCCGCACCGTGAGCGTTCGCGCCGTCGAGCTCGACCGGGCGGCGGCAACCACGTTCTTCAGCACCACCATGCCGAGCTACGTCGCACGCTTCCCGCGGCTCGGCCGGGCGTTCGCCCGGATTCTGTTCGGCAGCGTGGCGCCGGAGATCCTCGACGACCCCGATCGAGCCGCCGTGACGCGCCCGGTCTTCGAGCTCTTCGAGGCAGGCGAGGTCGGCATCGAGCGGTAGGTATCGAGCGGTAGGCGGAGCGGGTCGTCCACGCCCCAGCCGTTCCGGTCCACCAGGCCTGAATCTGGGGCAGGTTCGTCGCATTCCGGTCTGGCGGTCCGGAACGGGCCCGATCTCGCGGCTTCCGGCCCCGATTTCTGCCGTGGATCGGACAGCCAGGCCGGCTCTGGAGGTTCGTGCTCGAATCCTGGGACTGGTGGTCCGGATCGACGCCGATCGAGGACGTTCGGGGTAGTGCTCGGCCAGCGGGTCGTTGTTGCACGAGATCGTCAGGAGCGGGTGAGCCCCGCGCAAATTCCCGGGCGCGCGAACAGTTTTCTACCCGGCGGCGGTTACACGAGCATCAAGCCACCGCACCCTGGAGTTCCGATGACCGCAGCTGCCCGCACCATCCTCATCTACTCGATGTACGTACTCGGGCTGGGGGCGACCCTGCTCCTCATCCCGAACGTGCCACTCCCGCTCGTCGGCCTGCCCCAGGTCAACGAGGTCTGGATCCGC
>JBBRIM010000374.1:0-1876 GCA_038221095.1 Candidatus Limnocylindrales bacterium | reverse complement strand
ACCAGCATGCCGGCCAGCAGGCCGAACGTCAGCAGGGTGGCCATCCGTGGGGCCAGCTTCCGGAGCGCGGACCCGAAGAGCCTCATGACCGCACCTGGATCGGTGGCGAGGTCGTCGTCGGAGGTTCGAGCCCTGCGAAGGTCCCGTCAGACACTGCGAAGGTCCCGTCCGGGTCTGATGCCGCCGCGGGTCCCGTCAACGCCAGGAAGAGCTCCTCGAGGTCGTTGCCGGCATTCAGGCCGGAGGCGTAGATGCCAACCTCCGCCAGCGACCGGTTCACCTCCGATGTCCGGTCCGGGGTGATCTGGACCGATAGCCAGCCGGGCTCCGTCGTCGAGAGAGTGACACGCTCGGGCGACGCGAGTCGAGAGAGGACGTTGGCGGCGGCCGCGACCTCGGCGGGCGCGACCCGGACGCGGACCACGCCCTCGGAGGCGAGCAGTTCGTCCATCGAGCCCTCCCGCACGAGCCGGCCGGCCGCGATGATCCCCACCACGTCCGCCATCTGCTGGACCTCGGCGAGCAGGTGGCTCGACACGAACACGGTCTTCCCCAACGAGACGAGGTGCCGGAACGTCTCGCGGATCGCCACGATCCCAGCCGGGTCGAGCCCGTTCGACGGCTCGTCGAGCAGGAGCAGGGCCGGGTCGTTGAGGAGGGCTCCGCCGATCCCCAGGCGCTGCTTCATGCCGAGCGAGTAGCGGGAGACCTTGTCGTTCGCCCGGTCGCGCAGGCCGACGACCTCGAGCACCTCATCGATCCGACGCGCGGGCGTCGGGGCGCCGCTCGCCGCGAGGGCCTGAAGGTTCTCCCTGCCGGAGAGGTACGGGTAGAACGCGGGCGACTCCACGAGCGCACCGACATCGAACAGGCGATGGCGGTCCCTGCGCGTGAACGGCCGGCCGAGCAATTCGATCGCCCCGCCGTCCGCGTGGATCAGTCCGGTCAGCACGCGCATGGTGGTGGTCTTGCCCGCCCCGTTCGGGCCAAGGAAGCCGTAGACGACGCCACTGGGGACGCTCAGGTCGAGCCCGTCGAGAGCGACCCGGGACCCGTAGCTCTTGCGGAGCCCGCGCGTCGCGAGCGCGAGGCCTGGATCGATCATGGGGTGCGGACCTCTTCCAGGGTGATGCCGGCATCCGGCGGCGAGTTGGGGGCGCTCGGCGACGCGGCCTCGAGACGCTGCCCGATGACCCGGAACAGGCGAGCCATGTCTCGAAGCTCGTCCGGTTCGAGCAATCCAAGCAGGTGGGCGAGGCCGTCCCGCTGCATGCCGCGCATGGCAGCCACGAGCGCGAGGCCACGGCCGGTCAGCCGGCACTCCACGACCCGCCGATCGTCGCTTCGATGGACCCTCTCGACGTAGCCCGGACGCTCCAGCCGGTCGACGAACTGCGACGCTGTGGCAAGCGTCACGCCAAGGTGGCCGGCCACCTGGCCGATCGAGAGGGCGCCCTGCCCGGCCAGCACGTGGATGAAACGAAGCTGGCCGAGGGTCAGGTCGGTGTCCATCCAGCCGGCGCCGGCCCCGGCCGCACGACCGGCCCCGCCCGGCCCACCGGGCCCACCGGCCGCACCGGGCGCACCGGGTCCACCCGGCCCACCGGGCCCACTGGGCCCACCCGCGAGCATGGCGCCGGTGGACGCCTCGACGAGGTCGAGCACCTCCCGGACCGCCGCCGGGATCGGCGTTGCTTCGCTCATGGACACATAGTATGTGTGCACACACACTACTGTCAAGGCGCGCACACCGCCGAACCGCGCGGCGGCCCGGCTGGCGAACCGCGCCCGCCGGCGAACAGCGCCGCGGCCCAGCTGGCGCCCCCGGCAGGAGTCGAACCCGCAACCAACCGGGTAGAAACCGGTCGCTCTATCC
>JBBRIM010000373.1:0-1877 GCA_038221095.1 Candidatus Limnocylindrales bacterium | reverse complement strand
AACTCGTCCTCGGTCGGGTGGGCCTCGCCGGCCGCGAGGCCCACCACCCGTCTCAGCTGTCTGGTGGCGAGCAGCAACGGGCGGCCCTGGCGACGGTCCTCGCCGCTGGATCGCCGATCATCGTGGCCGACGAGATCACCGGCGAGCTGGATTCAACCAGCGCAGCGCAGCTGCTGGATCTCCTCGAAGAGATCCATCGCGCGGACGGGATGACCCTCATCCTGGCGACCCACGATCCTGACGTTGCCGGGCGGGCCGACCGGATCGTTCAACTGCGTGATGGCCGGATCGTGGCCGAAGAGCCGCTCCGATGAGCGTGATCGCGTGCCGCGGGCTCACTCGGCGCTACCACGGGCGCGGGATCGACGACGTGATCGCCGTCGATGCGGTCGACCTCGACGTCGAGGCCGGCGCGTTCGTGGCCGTCCGGGGCCCGTCGGGCTCGGGCAAGACGACGCTGCTCGGGCTGCTGGCCGGCCTGGAGGCTCCGGACGCAGGCTCGATCGCCGTGCTCGGCCACGACCTCGCCAAGCTGTCGGCGGCCGAGCGCGCCCGACTGCGCCAACGCCGAGTGGGGATCATCTTCCAGTCCTTCGGCCTGATCGCCAGCCTGCGAGCCGGCGAGAACATTGCCCTGCCACTCTCGCTGGCACGCGTGCCCGATCGGGAGCGGCGGCTGAGAACGCAGGCCGTCCTCGACGAGGTGGGTCTTGCCTCTGCCTTCGATGCCCGGATCGACGAGCTGTCCGGCGGCGAGCGGCAGCGGGTGGGCGTGGCTCGGGCCCTGGTCATCGAACCGTCGGTCATTCTCGCCGACGAACCGACCGGCAGCCTTGACGAGGACAACGCTTCGGGGGTCCTCGCTCTGCTGGTCGACGCTGTCCGCCGACGCGGGGCGAGCCTGGTTCTGGTCACCCACGATCCCGCCAGCGCTGCGCTGGCCGATCGGCGCTACCTGATGCGCGATGGCGCGCTCACCCTGGGGACTACCGCATGAACCTGCTGACGCACACCCTTCGGCTTGTCCGACGCGAACCGCGCCGGTCCCTGGCGGCCCTCGCTGGGGTGACCATTGCAGCGGCACTCGTGACGAGTGTCCTCCTGTTCGGTACCGCGTCCGGCACCACGGTGACCAGGCGCGCCCTGGCCGGCCTGCCGGTTGATAGCCAGGTGGTCCTGACCCCCGGCATCGATTCAGCTCAAGCCGCCGGAACTCTCCGGTCCGATCCGGCCGTGCGCTCGGTGTCCGGCTTCGACCTCGCTCACTTCAACGGTGCAGCCGCGAGTGCTGCCGGAACCGCGACCCAGACGAGTGTCGGCGTCCTGGTCGGGCTCGATCCCACGTACAACGCCACGACGGGCTTGTTCGGTCTATCCTCGGGCAGAATCGAGGCCGGTCATATCGCGATCAGCCGTGACCTCGCCTCCAACCTCGGGATCGTGCCCGGCGATTCGATCGCGTTTGCCCTGCCCGGGGGGGCGTCCGTCACCCTGCGCGTGTCCGGGATCGTGTCGATCGACGGGGCGGACCTTGTCCTCGGTCCAATCGACGCCGCACATCTTGCCGCGTGCGCCAATCCGCCGGTCAACGTGGCCGTGATGAGCCGAGCGGACCTTGAGCGCCTGGTGCTGCCGCTCATCCCGGCCACGGCAACCGCCACGGACCCCGCGAGCGCCGGAACCGGCCAGACCGGAGCAACGACCCCGGTATTTGCAGCCGACCCGGCGGTCCGTCGGGAACTCCACGTGCAGCTGGATCATGCCCAGCTGCCGGGCGACCCGGCAGCTGCCCAGACCTGGCTCGATACGGTTCGGCGGCGGGTCGAGCGACAGGCCGCGGGCGCCTTCAAGTGGGTGGACGACGCCGGTGCCTCACT
>JBBRIM010000372.1:0-1882 GCA_038221095.1 Candidatus Limnocylindrales bacterium | reverse complement strand
AAGTTCCTGACCACCCGCAATATCTGCAGCCATTTCGCCGACGGCAACCCGGGCGACCGCCTCCATCGCAACGGTTACCCCGGTGACTATCGCGAGAATCTCGGCTGCTACGACACGAAGAACCCGTACTTCTCGGCGCTCCAGACTGAGATCTACTTCCAGACCGAGAAGCCCTGCGGCAACTACTGCCACTACGCCAACATCATGGATCCCCGGATGAAGCAGGTCGGGATCGGGATGTGGGTGATCGGCAACCGGATCCGCCTCGTCATTGACTTCTGGCACGGTTGACCGGCGAGTCGTCCGCGATCGGCCGCGAGCCGGTCGTGCGCAATGCGGTGATCCACATCAATAATGAACAGCCGGTCCTGGCCGACCTGTACGACTTCCCGTCTCCGCGCGACGTCGCCGTCCTGTGCACCAACATGCGTACGCCGGACGGCAAACGGCCGGTCTTCATCGATGACACGAACGCCATCTTCGTCCTGCCCCTGGCCTACATCCGGTTCATCGAGATCCCGGCCCAGGCTGGATCAGATGGGGACGAGCCCTCAACGGCACCTCGTTCGACGGGTCGCCACCGCCCGGCCGAACCGGCGCCCGAGGCCGAACTCGAGATTGACGAGGACTTCCTGCGCCGAATCCGGGACGCCTGATCCACGCGCGCGCCGCCCGCGGCGCCGTAGGCGCTGGTGATCGTTGGCGAAGAATCCGGTGCTAGACTCCCCGACGTCATGAGCGGCAACCTTGTGATCGTCGAGTCGCCCGCCAAGGCCAAGACGATCGAACGCTACCTGGGTCCCGGCTACCGGGTTCTCGCCTCGTACGGCCACGTCCGCGACCTTCCCGAAAAGCTCGGCAAGGACCAGCTGGGCGTTGACGTGGAGCATGATTTCACCCCGACCTACGAGATCGTCGCCGACCGGCGCAAGCAGGTGGCCGAGATCAAGAAGGCCGCCCGCGACGCCGACACCATCTTCCTGGCCACCGACCTCGATCGGGAGGGCGAGGCGATCGCCTGGCATGTTGCCGAGGCCGCCGGGCTGAAGATGGACCGGACCCGCCGGGTCACCTTCAGCGAGATCACCGAAGGGGCGATCCGCGAAGCCTTCGCCAATCCCCGCAAGATCGACCTCGATCTCGTCGATGCCCAGCAGGCCCGCCGGATCGTCGACCGGCTCTTCGGCTACACCCTCAGTCCACTCCTCTGGCGCAAGGTCCGCTCGGGCCTGTCGGCGGGACGGGTCCAGTCGGTTGCCGTCCGACTCGTGGTCGATCGCGAGCGCCAGATCCGGGCCTTCACGGCCGTCGAATACTGGACGATCGAGACCACCCTGCTGGCCCCCGGCGGCACGCCGTTCAGCGCCGACCTCGTCCGGCTCGACGGGGCCAAGCCCGTGATCGGTGACGAGGCCACGGCGCTCGCCCATGCCGACGCCCTGCGGGCCGCCCGGCCGGTCGTGTCCGGCGTCGGGGTGAAGGCATCGAAGCGCAGCCCGGCCCCGCCGTTCACCACCTCCACGCTTCAGCAGGAGGCGAGTCGCAAGCTCAGCTTCAGTCCGAAGCGGACGATGAGCGTTGCACAGCACCTGTACGAGGGCCTGGAGACGAACGAGGGTCAGGTTGGCCTGATCACCTACATGCGAACCGATTCGGTGGCCCTCTCGGGCCAGGCGATGGGCGAGGCGCGCGATGCGATCGCAGCCCGCTTCGGAAGCCAGTACACGATGCCCAAGGGCCGTCCGTTCAAGACCAAGACACGCAATGCCCAGGAGGCTCACGAGGCGATCCGGCCGACCTCCTTCGAGCGTTCGCCGGACCAGATGGAAAAAGTCCTGCCTCGTGACGAAGCTCGGCTCTACCGCCTGATCTGGCAGCGGGC
>JBBRIM010000371.1:0-1904 GCA_038221095.1 Candidatus Limnocylindrales bacterium | reverse complement strand
GCTCGTTCACGATCTCGCTCAAGAACCCGGACCAGGTCAACGAGCTGAACGGGCCGATCTACCCGGCCACGGCCGTCACCTACAACTACCAGGGCCGCGACCTCGACGTGTACGAGGTCCCGCTCAACGGCCAGACCACGGTGCTGGCCCTGATCAAGAAGGGCCGCACCTCGAGCGACTTCATCGATCCGGCCGACCCCGCAGCGGGCACGGTCACCTGGCAGGGCTCGTGGCGGACCCTGCAGCCGTCCTACCGGTTCGACCCGCAGTGGCAGAACTACACCAACGTCTGGAATGAGCTCGGCTACCCGCGCCTGCTGTTCAACACGATCGCGATCGCCTTGATCGGGCTCGTCGGGACCCTGGTTTCGTGCGTCCTGGTGGCCTATGCCTTCGCCCGGTTCCGATTCCCGGGGCGGGACAAGCTGTTCCTGCTCGTGATCGCCACGATCTTCCTGCCAGCCGCGGTGACCCTCATCCCCACCTACACAATCTTCGTCAAGCTGGGCTGGGTGGGCACATGGCTGCCCCTGATCGTGCCGGCCTTCTTCGCCAACGCCTACGACGTGTTCCTGCTCCGCCAGTACTTCCTGACGATCCCGCGGGAGATGGACGAGGCCGCCGCAATCGACGGGGCCGGACCGTTCCGGACGCTCTGGTCGGTCCTCCTGCCACAGGCCTTCCCGGTCCTGATCGCGGTCGGGATCTTCCACATCGTCTACTCGTGGAACGACTTCTTCGCTCCGTTGCTCTACCTCAGTTCCAACGCCGAGCTGCAGACCCTGGCGGTGGGCCTGGCTCGCTTCAGCGGGGCCCGGGTAGCCCAGGACCCGGGCCTGATCCAGGCCGGCACGATGCTGACCCTGATCATCCCGGTCGTCCTGTTCATCATCTTCCAGCGTGCCTTCGTGCGCGGCGTCGTCATCACCGGCGTCGAGAAGTAGGCTGGTCGCGTGACATTCCGGGTCGCCCTCACGTTTGACGCCGAGCATCCCGACCGGCCGACCCAGCCGGGTGTGGCCGAGACAATCCTGTCGACTCTCGAGCGGGCCGGCGTTCGAGCCACGTTCTTCGTCCAGGGCCGCTGGGCCGAGGCCTACCCCGACACCGCCGCCCGGATCGGCCCGGCCGGCCACCTCGTCGGCAACCACTCCCACTACCACGCCCGGATGCCGCTCTTCTCGCCGGCCGGCTTCGCGACCGACGTCCGGGCCGCGGAGACGGTGATCCGCGATGTCCTCCTCACGGACCCACGGCCATGGTTCCGCTGCCCGTTCGGAGCCGGTCACGATGACCCGGCGATCACGACGGCGCTGGCCGATCTGGGCTATCGCGAGGTGGGCTGGCACGTCGTCCCGTTCGATTGGGAGCGCCCGGCCGACGCGGTCGAGACCGGCGTCGTCGATGGGGCGATCGCCCACGGGGACGGCGCCGTCGTCCTGCTCCACACCTGGCCGGAGTCCACTGGGGCTGCGCTGCCCTCGATCCTCAAGCGGCTGAGCGATGCCGGCGCGACGTTCGTCCCGGTCGACGAGCTGGACCAGCTGCCCGACAACGCGCCGACGTGATCGCCGGGCCGGGCAACCCGCCGATCGCGGTGATCGGCGTGGACGGCGGGAATTCGAAGGTGGACCTGGCCCTCGTGGCCGGCGATGGCGCCCTGCTCGCCGCGGTCCGCGGTCCGACCATCTCGCACCAGGCACTGGGCAGCATGGCCGCCACCGTGAAGGCGTTCCGGCTGACCCTTGCCGAGGCCGTGCTCCGGGCGGGTCTGACGGCACAGCCGCAAGGCCCCCTGGCCCGGGTCGCGGTCTTCTCGATTGCTGGGGCGGACACGCCGCGTGACGTGCGCCGCCTGCGGGCTGCCTTCGGGCGCCTCGGCCTGGCCGAGCGCCTGGTGGTGG
>JBBRIM010000370.1:0-1907 GCA_038221095.1 Candidatus Limnocylindrales bacterium | reverse complement strand
CAGGCCCTTGATGTGGGCGCCGGGGTGATACGTCGCAACGACCATCACCTCCGCGACTCGGCCCGCGGCAAGGATCGGCGTCGATCGACGTTCCAGGTGCTCAAGGCCTAGCCTGCTCCGGACGTCCGGCCACCAGTCGGCGCCGGCGACGATCACGATCCGTCGGGCTTCGAGGAGCGCGACCACCTCCCAGAACAGGCCTCCGACGTGTTCCTCCTGGGCGGCACGCAGTTTGCGGCCGGGGCTGGCGCCCGGGCGATCCCAGCCGAGCGGGTAGGCGTTCCACCACGCATGGCGGCTGTACCAGGGCTCAGCGTCAGGCTCGAGGATCCGCATCAGCCGCTGCGAGAGTCCCCAGAACGGTGAGCCGCGGCGGTGGCTCCAGCGGAGGACCTCGTCCATCGGCTCTGGGCGCGCCTTGGCCCAGGACTCGGTGCCATTCACGATGCGGGACCGTCCGGCCTCGGTGGTGGCCTCAGCGGCCAGCCAACGGGCGCTGGTCTCTTCCGCGTCCCAACCGGCGAGCGCTTGACCAACGATCAGCGTGCCGCTGACCTGCGATCCCACGAACGGCCAGTGCGACGCGATCGGCCGTTCGCCGAAGTCGGCGGCACTGGCGCCAACGTCAACGAGCATCCGTTCGTATCGGCGCGCTAGGCCCATGTCGTCCACGCCGGCTAGCGTACGCCGCTCACGGGGTCAGGCTGTTGGGGGTTCGCTCGTACGGTCGTCGGGCGGGACAAACCAAGTGATCAGCGGGGGGCTGCCATCTGCCGCGAAGTCGTCTGACGTGTCGACGATCGGGAGGGCGTCAGCGACGAGTGAGACCGCGATGATCGCGGCGACCCGCTCTACCTCGCTGACGGGGATCCGGTACTCGGGCCGCTTTCCATCTCCGACGCGGCGGGCATGGATCCTGCCGGACGCGATCCAGTTCTTGATGGTCGCGATCGAGCGATCGAGCCGGGCTGCGACTTCCTTTCGCGATAGAGACTCCTCGCCGGGATCGATCGGGAAGGCCGCGATCACCGGCGGCGCCGTAACGGGCCGAGCGGCAGCCGCGGCGGCGCGTGGCGCCCTGCCACGCGCGGCGTCCGCCGCGCGCTCTTTTGCCGACTTCTTCTTGTTCCGCATGGAGTTACTGCGCCGCTTCATTTCGCACCGCGGGCAGCCTTGATGTTGCTTGGTGCGGGAACTGATGCGCTGGGCGAACTCGTGCTTGCAGACCGCGCACTTCCAGTCGGCGGTTCGGTTCGAGCCTTGCATCACCTCGTCCGGGCCGAGGAGATTGCTCGCCGCCCACTCGGCAGCGAGGGCCGGATACTGTCCGAGCAGGGAAGTGTTCGCGCATGGCCGCTTGCCCGCGCAGAAGGGGCAAGTCGGGCGCGAGATACTCATGTCGAGGACCTTTCGGACCCAGACGTGCAGATGGCCGGGATGCTCGTCGCACACCCAAGTGGCGGGCTTGCCGTAGCCGGCGCCGACCTCGCTGGCGAGGCGGCCATCATTGTGGTCGGCTCGCCAGTAGCGGTTGATTTCGGGGACGGCCGCCACGGTGTCGCCTTTGCGGATCGGATGGTAGGCAGCCGGCCCGTTCGGGCGGTGGAAGCGTCCGGTGAGCGTGGGCCCGAGCCCGGCTGCGGCGCGTTGGACATCGACCTTGGCGGTCTTCTCAACCTTCCACTGGCGGTACCGCCCACTGTAACGATCGGCCTCGGACACCGCCGCCGCCAGGACGGCGTCGTCGATGAGGTCGTCGATCGAACTGGTGCCCAGGACGTCGCGGCCTTCCTGCCACTCAAAGCCGACACGGCCACGGGCCGCGATGGTCTCGCCGATGATTTCGCTGTAGCGCACAACGTTCGCCAACCCGAGAGACTCGATCCGGATCAGCCCGATGATCAGTT
>JBBRIM010000369.1:0-1928 GCA_038221095.1 Candidatus Limnocylindrales bacterium | reverse complement strand
GAGGAGCGCCACGGGTTGCCCTACGAGACCGACGGCGTCGTGGTCAAGGTCGACCGGCTCGATCAGCAGGCCCGGCTCGGCCTCGTCGCCCGGGCGCCGCGCTGGGCGATTGCCTTCAAGTTCCCGCCCGAGCAGGTCCGTACCGTCGTCGAGGATATCGTGGCCTACGTTGGCCGGACCGGCAGTCTGACCCCGGTCGCCCATCTCCGTCCGGTCAAGGTCGCCGGATCGACGGTTGCCCGGGCCACCCTCCACAACCTTGATGAGGTCCGCCGCAAGGACATCCGGATCGGCGACAGCGTGATCCTGCAGAAGGCCGGCGACGTGATCCCCGAGGTAGTCGGGCCGCTCGTCGAGCTGCGGACCGGTGCCGAGCGCGAGTTCGAGATGCCGGCCAACTGCCCGGTCTGCGCCACGCCCATCGTCCGCGACGAGGGTGCCGTTCGCCACTACTGCCCGAACCTGGCCTGCCCGGCGCGGGTTGCCCAGGAGTTTGCCCATTTCGCCGGTCGAGGCGGGATGGACATCGAGGGCGCCGGCTGGGCCGTCCTTGAGCAGCTCCTCCAGCGCGGCCTGGTCAGGTCGCGGGCGGACTTCTTCGGCCTGACCGTTGAGCAGCTCGAGACCCTCGATCGGTTCGCCCGCAAGAGCGCCGAGAACCTGGTCGTCTCGATCGACCGGGCCCGGCGCCGGCCCCTGGCCCGGATCCTTGCCGCGCTCGGGATTCCCCAGGTCGGCGAGCAGACGGCGATCGACCTCGCGAACTGGCTGGCCGCCCGGATCCCACCGGCCGAGGCTGAGCCGATGGCCGGACGGGAGGGCTGGACCGCCCGTGTCGCGGCCGAGTTGAAGCGAGTCGCCGCGACCGAGCCGGACGCGTTCGAGGCCGTGCCCGGGGTGGGTGCGCTCGTCGCCGCCGGCGTTGTCCGCTACTTCAGCGACCCCCTGACCCAGGACGGATTGGACGAGCTCGTCGACGCCGGTGTCGAGGCCGAGCGGCCCACGGTCCGGCCAACGACGACCGATGGGGGCTCGGCCCTGGGCGGCCCCCTGGGCGGCAGATCCCTCGGGGTGACCGGTTCGCTGGCGGGCTTTGACCGACAGGCGGCCGAGGCAGCGATCCGGGCCGCCGGCGGCCGGGTGTCGGGCTCGGTTTCAAGGAAGACCGACTTCGTCGTCGCCGGCGAACGTGTCGGTTCAAAGCTGGCCAGGGCCCAGGAGCTGGGCGTGCCGGTGATCGATGAAGACGAGTTCCGCCGGCTGCTCGGGCTCGGTCCGCTATCATCGGCCGATGGCCACCCTGTCCCGTGAGGACGTCGCCCACGTCGCCCACCTGGCCCGCCTCGGCCTGAGCGAAGCCGAGCTCGGCCGCCTCGAGGGTGAGCTCAACCACATCGTCGACCAGTACGCCCGACTGGCCGAGCTCGACACCGAGGCGATCGCCCCCACGGCCCAGACGATCGAGCTCGAGAACATCCTGCGTGACGACGTGGTTCGGCCCTCCTTCCCGCAGGCGACGGCGCTGGCCAACGCGCCTCTGGCCAGTGACGGCTTCATCGTCGTGCCGGGCATCCTCGACCGCGGCGAGTGACCGTGCCGCCCGTCGCCTCTGACCTGATTCGACGACCGGGCCACGAGCTGGCCGGCGGCCTCCGGGCGGGCGACTTCAGCTCGCTCGAGGTGGCGGATGCCCACCTGGCTGCGGCCGAGCGTGACAACCACGGCCTGCACGCCTGGCTGACAATCGACGGCGCGGCGGCCCGCGCTGCCGCAGCCCGGGCCGACGCCCGACTGGCCGCGGCCCGCCACGACGGTCCTGCTGCGCTCGCGGCCCTGCCCCCGCTCCTCGGGCTGCCGGTTGCCCTCAAGGACCTCATCTCCGTCGAGGGCGGCCAGTGCACCGCCGGCTCGCGCATCCTCGAGGGCTA
>JBBRIM010000368.1:0-1937 GCA_038221095.1 Candidatus Limnocylindrales bacterium | reverse complement strand
GACCTGCAACTCCTCGCGCTCGATGTCGTGGCCGAAGACCTCGACCCGCCCCGAATCCAGGGTCAGGAGGCCTGCGATGAGCCGGATGAGTGTCGACTTGCCGGACCCGTTGGCGCCGAGCACGCCATGGATATCGCCACGCTCGAGGCGCATGGACACGTCCGAGACCGCCGCGACAGGTTGTTTCCCGCGGCCCACCACGAACGTCTTCGTGACGTGCTCGACGAGCAGCGCGGGTGTCCCGGGTGGCGCTCCCGGTACGTGCTGTGAGGGCCTGGAACGGTCAGCGATCGGGGTCATGGTCACGGTGGACTCCATGGGCACAGCCCATCGGCGGCAGGGGAGCCATCGCGCGGACGATCGTCCAGGGACCGGGCCGCTCAGCGCTCTTCGCGAGTCCGCCCCAGCGGGCGGAATCAAAAAGCCGCGGACCCTTGGCCCAACGGCTCCCTGCGTCTCTGTTCGGCGGCGGTGCCGCCTCGAACTACCCTGTAACGGGCACAGATCGTGTGCGGATGTCGACGCTCCCGTGGGCCAGCGCGGATCGAGCTGCGATTAACATACGAAGGCCCCGGATAGCGGAACGAAACGTGGTCGGTTCGCGGAACGAACGAGCCACCCACACGGATTCTAGCGCTTGCCGCGGCGATCGCGCAGCCGGACCAGGCGCTTACCGATCGTATTCCCCAGGCGGGCCGCAAACAGGATCGGGCGGGCCAGGCGCTCGACCTCGGTGGAGTGATCGCGGATCGCTCGATCGAAGTCGGCCTCGGTCAGTGCTTGCCATCGCCCCAGCGATCGATCCTCATGCGGTACCGGCTCGCCAAAGTGCGCGGCGCCGACCAGGTCCTCCATCGCGACGAGGACTCCGCCGAGGGTGGCGGCGCGCACCTTGCCACGGAGCCGCCATGCCTCGGCAGTTCCCTGGACGCGCAGACCGTCGACGGTCATGAGCCCGGCGGCAACCAGTCGCGGGACTCCGAAGCTGACGTCGTCGAAGTTCGGTAGCAGATGGTTGAGCCAGTCGGCCGCGCCGACGAACTCGCGAAGGGACAGTGCGCGGTCACGCCGGCGCCCCTCGGTCAGCGCCGCGAGAAGCCAGGCATCGGAGGTGCTCAGGAGCGGCGGATCCGTCATCAGCCTGAGCCTACAGCAGACGTTTCGAGAGCCAGCGCTTCGATCTCCTGGGAACTCAGCCTGACGCGCGGCTGCGTAGCGAGCGGATCGCGGCGGTCACAGAAATGCCCCGATGTCGGTCGATCACCGGGGCTTTCTGTGTTGGACGAGGCAGAGGGCGGGGGCACTGATCGTCCGCCCTCTGCATCGCATCGAATGCTCGCGCTTCGGCGGCCTGAGCTCAATCCACGGGCGGGCGCGGAGCTTGCAGTGTCATGTCATCTGGCACGTGTCTCGTCGCCGCGTGCTCGCCCCTTGCGCCGAACGTCGCGCCGGGGCGCCGTACTGATTTCCCGGTACGCTGGATCGCCCGACAACCGATAGGATGCCGCGATGCAAATCAAACGCGTGTTCCCTGCTGCCCTCCTCGTCGTCCTTCTTGCCGCCTGCGGTGGGGCGAGCACGGCATCCAACCCGAATCCGCCCGCCGCGAGCCAGGCGGCGACCGGCCAGGCCTCGAACCCGCCCGCAGGCGGAAGGGTCGATTGCGCGGCTCTCAAGGCAGCCGCCGTGGAGCTTCTCGGCGTGCAGCTGCTCGCGCAGCTCAAGACCGCGGACACGATCGCCTCGATCAAGAACAAGCAGTTCGGCAATCTCGACCTGGACAGGTTCCTGGCCGCGATGCAGACGCTGCATGCGCTCGATTCGTACAAGTCGGCGCTCGGCGATCCCAAGCCCGCCATCGAGACGTACGAGAAAGCCGCCACGGCCGCGAAGGTCCTGTTCGCTACTGACCCGATGACCCAGGCCGCGATCGACAC
>JBBRIM010000367.1:0-1940 GCA_038221095.1 Candidatus Limnocylindrales bacterium | reverse complement strand
CCGGGGCTCGGAGCTCGCTCGGCACCGTCGCCGCCGTCCTCGAGGCCTTCCTGGCCATCGGAGCGCTCGGCGGCGGGCTGGCGCTGATGCTCGGACCCCACGGCGAGATCCTGCCGCTCCCCGTTTCACAGCTGGCGGGATCGCCGTTCGACAGCTACTTCTGGCCGGGGCTGATCCTCTTCGCCGTGCTCGGCATCGGCCCGCTGATGGTGCCCGTTCTGGCCTTGCGCCGCCACCCCTTGGCGCCGCTCCTGACCGTTGGCGTTGCGGCGGCACTCTTGATCTGGCTGGCCGTGGAGATCGTCATCGTCGGCTACGCCAACAATCCGCCGCTCCGGCCGACCTACATCGGCCTGGGCATCGTCATCGGCCTGGTCGGCATCGCTTGGCTGGGTAAGAGTGGCTTTCCACTTGGCCGAGGTGCTGGCAGTTCCGTTTCGGAGGTGGGAAATGGCGCCTAGGCAGTTCTCGAGCGAAGAGGCCCGGGCCATCGGAGAGCGGGTCGGGATCGACTGGCAGGTTGGCGAGTTCGACCTCGAACAGTTCCGGTTGGGACTCGCCGTCGAGCTCGAACATGGAACGCAGAACCCGGCCACTGACGTCACCCAGGACGACGAGGTCATCACCGGGAAGATCGCCGTTGCGCACCTGCATGAGATCGCCGACTACTACACGCGGCTGGCCGCGATGGAGCCGGATGCGGAGGCCTAGCCCGCGGAGGCTTCGGGGAATAAGCCAGTCTTGAAGGCGCAAATCGCGACTCAGCGATAGCGGCTCCCAGGATCGCCGGGGCAGCGTCAGTGACGTGGGCCGTGGCCACCGAACGCAAACGGCGATTCGCTACTGGAGTCCCATGCCCCGCAGGACCATGGACAGACCATCGTCAGTAGCACGCCGGCGACGAACAACCCCCAGGAGCGAGGGCTGGAGCGACCGGTCTCTGATCTCCGGGACATCCCGCTTCCGGCGGCGAGAGCGGGCGCGCGGGGGGACTCAGTCGCTCGGGAGGGCACGCCCGAAGAAATCGACCAGCTATCCGCCGAGCTGCCGCGAGCACACGTCGTCGACCTGCCCATGGCCCGCCCCGGGACACCAGTGCAGCTCGATCGTCAGCCCTGCGGCCTTCGCATCGTCGTAGAAGGCCTGCGTGCGAGCCGGCAGGTCCTCGGTGTCAGCGGTCCCGTGCGTCAGCATGATCGGTCGTGTTCCCATGTCCGCCAGCGCGTCGGCGGGATCGGCCGAACCGAACCAGACGCCGATGCGCAGCCAGGTCCCGACGAACGTGGCCCAGGTTCCCGGATACGCGGGGTGACCCGCAGCCGTGAGGCGGTGCTCGAACTGGTAGACGATCCGCGTATGCATCGAGTCGAGGGCGAGAGCCTCGACACGAGGATCGTGGCGCGCTTCAGTGATGGCGGCCGCCGACCCCATTGAGTCCGAACAGCGCGAGGTGGGCTGGCTTCTTGGTCCGCTCGACCCAGTCGACGATGGCACGCGCGTCGTTCTGCTCGAGCACCCCAAGCGTCGTCTGTGTGCCGGTGCTGCGACCTCCATTGCGTTGGTCGAAGGCGATCAGGTTGTACCGCTGGTGAAGCGCCGACGCGTGGTGAAGGATGCCGCTCTTGTCGCCCGCATACCCGTGGACCAGGACAATGGTCGGTCCCTCCGGTCCCGAAGCATCCGCGGCGGGGATGTACCAGCCGGCGATGTGGACCCCGTCCGAGGTGACCACGTCGCCACCGGCCTTCACGCCCTGGTCTGCGCAGTTGCGCATGTCGGGGTTCTCGCGACGGAGGGCCGCATCATCCTCGATCGGGTAGTTGATGGCCTCGTAGCTCCAGCCCAAGATCACATCGGGCGTCCGGCAATCGCGGCTCCGATGCTCGTCGACGTTCACCGCCTGGCGCGACGCCTCATAGCCGACGTAGGCGGTGTAGCCG
>JBBRIM010000366.1:0-1942 GCA_038221095.1 Candidatus Limnocylindrales bacterium | reverse complement strand
GGAGGAGCGACGACTGAGCGCCGGCGGCTTTGCCCTCGCGCCGCGCGGGATACCGCATGCGTTTCGGTGCGAGACGCCCGACGCGATCCTCCTGCTGCTCATCACTCCGGGATCGAAGCATGAGGCGCTCTTCCGCGAGCTCGGAGAGCCCGCTTCGGACCGGCTCGGGCCGCCTGCTCGCACCGCCCGGCCCGACCCTGCCGCAATGGGTGAGATCGCGGCACGGAACGGCACGCAGATCGTCGGCCCCCCGCCTGGCTCCTAGCCGGGCTGGTCCCCACGCGTGCGCCCGGTCAGGAGCTGAGGTCGGCCCTCGGCTCCGAGCCTCGGTTTGCGCTGAGCGCACGTAACCGCCAAGAAGCCTCGCCCTGCGCCCGTGGAATCCGCCGGTTCCGCTCTCCACATGCTCGCGTTTGCGCTGGGCGCACAGGAGGGCAATGCACGCGCCCCAGTCGGCGGAGACCCGCGCGGAACTTCGCGGTTACGTGCGCTGAGCGTAAGCGGGCGTGAAATCAGCTCGCGACCGGTCTGACCGGGATTGACCGCCATTCGTGGAAGGTCCACGCTCCACGCTGATGGATTCCCCGATCCGGTACGCGAAGAGCGGCGACTTCAACATCGCCTATAAGGTCGTCGGGGAAGGCCCCCGTGATCTGATCTTCATCCAGGGCTCGGTCACCAACCTCGGCGTTCTGTGGGAGGACGATCGGTACCGGAGCTTCTGCCAGCGCATTGCCCGATACTCCCGCCTCATCCTGTTCGACAAGCGAGGGATGGGACTCTCGGATCGGGTCGAGGCGGGCACGATGGAAGATCGCATGGACGATGTCCGGGCCGTCCTCGATGCAGTCGGCTCGGAGCGCGCGGTCGTCATTGGCGTCTCGGAGGGCGGCCTCCTTGCGACGCTCTTCGCAGCATCGCATCCCGATCGGACGGAGGGTCTCATCCTGATTGGGGCCGAGACCTGCGAGGAGAACGACGACGACTGGGCGTGGGGCGACGGCACACGCGAGCAGTTCGAGGGCTGGATGGCGGACTGGTCGCACTGGGGCGAGGGCAGGATGATCGACTCCATCGCCCCCAGCCTGGCCGGGGATCCCGAAGCTCGCGCGTGGTGGGGCCGGTTGCAGCTCCAGGCGGGCAACCCCCGGACGATCGAGGCACACAGCCGTGCGTCCTTCGGGACCGACACCCGAGCCATTCTGCCGACCATCCGCGTGCCGACGCTCGTGCTCCACCGGACGGATGATCGTGGCGTCAACGTCAACCAGGGCCGCTACATCGCGGGCCAGATTCCCGGCGCACGCTACGTCGAGCTGCCGGGCAACGACCACGTGCCATGGGTCGAGGGCGAGGACATCGAAGCCGAGATGGAGGAGTTTGTGACCGGCAACCGACCGGTCAAGGAACCCGATCGAGTGCTGGCGACCGTGCTCTTCAGTGACATCGTCGGATCCACGCAGCGTGCCGCCGAGCTGGGTGACCGGCGCTGGGCCGAGCTGCTGCGCGCGCATCACGCCGCGATCCGGCGCGAGCTCGAGCTCCATCGGGGCATTGAGATCGACACCGCTGGCGATGGCTTCCTGGCCAGCTTCGACGGGCCGGCGCGGGCCGTCCGTTGCGCCCAGGCTCTGCACGCAGCGGTCGCGCCGCTCGATCTTCAGCTCCGCATCGGCCTGCACACAGGTGAGTGCGAACGCATCGGGGACAAGCTCGGGGGTATCGCCGTCCACATCGGCGCGCGGGTCGCGGCGTTGGCGAAATCGGGCGAGGTGCTCACCTCGGGGACGGTCCACGACCTCGTCGCCGGGTCCGGCATCACTTTTGTCGATCGCGGCATGAGCACGCTGCCGGGCATCCCTGGAGAGTGGCGAATCTACGCCGCCGAATGACGTTCTGCGCGGGGCCGTGAGAGTGACGCCCCGTCCGGGTCCTCCGCCTG
>JBBRIM010000365.1:0-1945 GCA_038221095.1 Candidatus Limnocylindrales bacterium | reverse complement strand
AAGCACTCGAACGTTCAGCGCTGGAAGCCAAGGATCGTGAATCCCTCCAGCAGATCGCCGCAGCCATGGGTGGCAAGCCCGGCTCGCGCGCCAAGAAGGCCGACCTGGTCGACATGATCCTCGAGCTGGCCGGTGTGCCGGCCGACGCCCCGGCCAGCCCGGTGGCGGATCCGGCCGCCGACGCGGCTCCCGCGGCGGGAGCCAGCGGTGACCCCCAGGACGACGTGGTCGCGGCGAACGCGGCCCCGGCTCCTCGCAAGCGTGCGGTGCGCGGACGAGCGAGCGCGCCCGCCGCAGACGACGCGGCCGGCGGCGACCGCGAGGCGAGCGACGACCGCTCGGGTGGCCGGAGCTCGAGCGTCCGCGTCGAGGAGGGCACCGGGGAGACCGCGGGCCGTTCCTCCACGGGGGCGACCGGGCGGGACAACAGCCGCGACGCCGCCCGCTCCGGGCCGGATCAGCAGCAGAACCGCGGGGCCGGCGCCGACGGCGAGCCGTCTGGCGGGGGCCAGAGCGGTCAGGGCCAGAGCGGTCAGGGCCAGAGCGGTCAGGGTCAGGGCGGTCAGGGTCAGGGCGGTCAGGGCCAGGGCGCAACCGGGGCCCAGGGAGCACAGGGTGCCGAGGGCGAAGGCAACCGCCGCCGCCGACGGCGCGGGCGCGATCGTAACCGGGAGGGCCAGCCCGGCCAGCCCGGTCAACCCGGTCAGGACGGCACCGCCGAGCGCCCCGTCGGGGCCGACGACACCTTCGTGGGTGAACCTGTCGAGGTCAGTGGGCTGCTCGATCTGCGTGACGAGGGCTACGGCTTCCTGCGGCTCGCGGGCTACCTGCCGAGCAAGGAGGACGTGTACGTCTCGGTGAAGCAGGTCCGCCAGTTCGGCCTCCGCAAGGGCGACCACCTCTCGGGTGCCGCTCGGCCGGCCAGCCGCAACGAGAAGAACCCGGCGTTGCTGCGCATCGACGAGGTCAACGGCGCCGATCCCGAGGTCGGTCGGGCGCGGCCGCGCTTCGACGACCTGACCCCGCAGTTCCCCACCGAGGCCCTTCGGCTCGAATCTTCCGACGAGCCGTCCAACCTGACGGCCAGGATCATCGACCTGATCGCGCCCATCGGCAAGGGCCAGCGGGGCTTGATCGTGTCACCGCCGAAGGCGGGCAAGACCACGATCGTGAAGGCCATCGCCCAGGCGATCGGGACGAACCACCCGGAGGTGCACGTGATGGTGCTCCTCATCGACGAGCGGCCTGAAGAGGTCACCGACATGACCCGATCGGTGCAGGGCGAGGTCATCGCGACGACGTTCGATCGGCCCGCCGACGAGCACACGATGGTGACCGAGCTCGCGATCGAACGGGCCAAGCGCCTGGTCGAAGACGGCAAGGACGTCGTGATCATCCTCGACGGCATCACCCGGCTGGCCCGGGCCTACAACCTGGCGGCGCCGGCGACCGGCCGCGTCTTGGCTGGCGGCATCGACTCCGGTGCGCTGCACCCACCCAAGAAGTTCTTCGGCGCCGCGCGCAACGTCGAGGACGGTGGCTCACTCACCATCCTGGCCACGGTGCTCGTCGAGACGGGGTCGAAGATGGACGAGGTGATCTGCGAGGAGTTCAGCGCCACCGCCAACATGGAACTGCGCCTCGACCGCCGGATGGCCGATCGCCGGGTCTATCCGGCGATCGACGTCGATGCTTCCTCGACCCGCCACGAGGAGCGCTTGTTCGACGCCGAGCAGCTCCAGCAGGTGTGGAAGCTGCGCCGGGCCCTCATCGCGCGTGCTGAAGCGGGCGGCGCCGGGGCCGGGCTCGAGATGCTCATCGACCGTCTCGGGACGGCCAAGACCAACGCCGCCTTGCTGGTCGAGATCGCCGAGGCGGTGGCCCCCGGCGCCTGACCGCACCCGACGTTGCCTTTTGGTGGGCCTATCAGGCACTCTGGTACGCC
>JBBRIM010000364.1:0-1951 GCA_038221095.1 Candidatus Limnocylindrales bacterium | reverse complement strand
CCCGACCCGACGAGACATCGTTCGTCGCGCCATCGACTCGGAGCAGGGGATCGCCGAGCTCGCGGCCCACTACCCAATGAGCTTCGCGGCCGTGCAGAAGCACGTTGCGATCCTCGAGCGAGCGGGGCTGATCACAAAGGATCGAATCGGGCGACGCAAGGTCGTCCGGGCAAACCTCGAGGGGCTGCGGATCGCCCGGCGCCTGCTCGACCAGTACGAGGAGCTCTGGCGCTCGCGGATCGGCCGGATGGCCGACCTGCTCGCCGAGGAAGCGCCAGGCGCGCAGAAGGGAACCGATTGATGACCGTCACCGCCGTCCGCAAGGACCCGGACAACCTCACGTTGACCCTCGACGCCGAGTTCGAGGCCACCCCGGACCAGGTCTGGAACCTCTGGGCCGATCCGCGCAAGCTCGAGCGCTGGTGGGGCCCGCCGAGCTATCCGGCGACCTTCACGTCCCTCGATCTCCGGCCGGGTGGCCGCGCCGACTACTACATGACGGGCCCCGATGGGGTGGTCACGCCGCAGGGCTACTGGGAGATCGTCGTTGCCGAGCCGCCCCGCCGCCTCGAGATGATCGACGGCTTCGCGAACGCCGACGGCAGTCCGAACCAGGACATGCCAGGGCCGGGTGGCATGAACGTCACGATCGAGCCGGTCGGCGAAGGCCGCACCCGGATGTCGATCGAGAGCACCTTCCCGGACCAGTCCGCGATGGAGCAGCTGCTGGCGATGGGCCAGGAACAGGGCATGATCGAGGCCATCGGACAGATCGACGCCATCCTCGCCGAGGACGCAACGCCTGCCGGCGCCCGCTGAGCGACCATCCCCGCGACGAGCCGACGACCCCCAGCGAGACAGGAGCTTCGAATGACCACCACCGCAACCCGCGAGCCCGCAACACAGACCCTCGAGGTCCCCGGCGCGACGCTCACCTACGACGTCCGGCGCAACGAAGAGACGACCGAGCCGCCCCTCATCCTGATCGGCTCGCCGATGGGTGCCGGCGGCTTTGGGACCCTCGCCTCGCATTTTCCGGATCGGACGGTCGTGACCTATGACCCGCGCGGCAACGGCGAGCGCTCCCCGGCGCACGATCCGTCGGCGCCGATCACGCCCGAGGTCCAGGCCGACGACGTCCACGCAATCATCGAGGCGATCGGCGGCAAGCCGGTCGACCTGTTCGCAAGCAGCGGCGCCGCGGTCGTCACGCTCGCCCTCATCGCGAACTACCCGGACGACCTCAGGATCGCGGTGGCCCACGAGCCGCCGCTGGCGTCGATCGTGCCCGACCGGGAGCACGCGCTCGCTGCCAACAAGGCGATCAACGATTCGTACATGTCCGGTGGTCGCGGGCAGGGAATGGCGCGGTTCATGCAGGTCGTGATGCACCAGGGCCCGTTCACCGCGGATACGCTCGCCGGCCCTGCACCCGATCCGGCGATGTTCGGCATGCCGGCGGATGACGATGGCGATCGAACCGACCTGATGCTCGGCCACAGCGTGAAGTGGCTGACGAGCTACGAGCCCGACTTCGAGGCCGTGAAGGCGGCGCCCACGCGGACTGTCATCGGGGTCGGCGCGGGCTCGCATGGCGAGCTTGCCCAGCGTGGCGGTGAGGAGGCCGCGAGGCGACTCGCGAGCGAGGCGGTCCGGTTCCCGGGCGACCACGGTGGCTTCCTCGGCGGTGAGTACGGCCAGACCGGCGAGCCCGACGCGTTCGCGGCGAAGCTCCGCGAGGTCCTCGAGGGCTAGGCCCACTCGCCCCAATGCATTCGCGCCCGTCGGCCTCGCCGGCGGGCGCATCCGATTCCGAGGCTATCGTGGCGCGATGCCGGCCCACAATTCACCGCGTCCACTGCTCGTCTACGGGCCGCGCTCGACCACCTATGACTTCGGCGCCGCGCACCCGCTGACGCCGCGGCGGTTCGGGCCGGGACTCTCGCTCCTG
>JBBRIM010000363.1:0-1956 GCA_038221095.1 Candidatus Limnocylindrales bacterium | reverse complement strand
CTAAGCCCGGATCCACCGAATACCCGGCGTGATTCGGCTGTCGGGACACGCAAAACAGGTGCCCTCTGATCGAGGACGATGGCGTTGAGACGACCCATCCAACCCGAACCGAGGAGCACCTGATAGATGCGATCTTCGCACAGCCTGGATCGACTCGGTGTGGCCTTTGACGATGACCGCCTGGTCGCCGGTGCGGGCCTCCTCCTGCCGGCCACCTTGGCCCATCACCTGGGCCTGAAGGGGCTCGTCGACGAGCATCTGAACCTCGGCGCCAAGGCCGGCACGGCCAACCCCGGCGACAAGCTCCTGACCCTCGTCTTGTCGGCCCTCGCCGGGGGCGACTGCATCGACGATGCGAACGCCCTGCGGGCTGGTGGGACGGAGCGGGTGCTGGGGTTCAGCGTCAAGGCGGCATCGACCCTGGGCACGTATCTGCGCAGCTTCCGCTGGGGCCACGTCCGCCAGCTCGACCGGGTGACCCGCGAACTCCTGGCCCGGGCCTTCGCAGCCGGTGCCGGTCCCAGCTCCGAGCCCTTCACGATCGATCTCGACTCGACGATCTGCGAGACGTATGGCCTCCAGAAGGAAGGCGCCCTTCACCACGGGTACACCCACGTCCGGGGCTATCACCCCTTGCTCGCGGTGGCCGCGAGCACCGGCGACGTCCTGATGGCACGGCTGCGCGAGGGCCGGGCCCATACCGCCCGCGGCGCCGGCCACTTCCTGACCGAGACGATCGGCCGGGTCCGCTTCGCTGGGGCGACGGGCCAGCTCACCGTCCGCGCCGACTCGGGCTTCTATGGTCACGCGGTCGTGGCGGTCTGCCAGAAGATGGGCGTCCGCTTCAGCATCACGATCCGCCAGCACAAGAGTGTCCAGCGTCTGATCGAGGCGATCCCCGAGGCGGCCTGGACCCCGATCCCGTATTGGCTCGACGGCGGGGCCGACGTGGCCGAGACGATGTACGTCCCGTTCAAGGACGAGCCCGACCCGCGCCCGGTCCGGCTGATCGTCCGCCGGGTGAGGCCCACGCCGGGTTCCCAGCTCGCAGCCTTTGTCCTGTACGCCTACCACGGCTTCATCACCGACCGCGACGGCGAGACCCTCGAGCTCGAGGCCGACCATCGCCGTCATGCCGAGATCGAGAATGCGATCCGCGACCTCAAGTACGGCATGGCGCTCAACCACCTGCCGTCCGGCAAGTTCGCCGCTAACGGCGCCTGGCTGGCGGTCCAGGTGATCGCCCATAACCTCGCTCGCTGGACGGCCCGGATCGGTCTCGGCGAAGGCATCGTCACGACGAAGACGCTTCGCCGCCGATTGTTCAGCCTGGCTGGCCGGCTCACCCGATCGGCTCGGCGGCTGACCCTCCACCTGCCGGTTCGCTGGCCCTGGGCGATCGGCTGGACGACAGCGCTGGCACGTCTCCGGGCCCTCCCGCTCCTCGCCTGACGGTCAGCCCACCCATCGGCCGCTCCGGGGGTTGGCGGCAGCCTCGGAAGAAATCAGCTCCGGCCGATCCGTGACCCTGACGGGCGGCGTCCTGGTATCGCCTGCCCACGATCCAGCCGGCTCGGCCCTCGTTCGCGGCCTTCGGCGGCTCGTCACGGCTCGTTCCTGCACCGTCAGGCGATCGGCCGGTCCGGTTCGGTGGATCCGGGCTAAGACGCGGCCCACTCGGGGCGGCACGCCTCCGAATCCGATGGGCTAGGGGGCTCCAGGCGGTCAAATATCACGACTACTGATCGAATGCCTGCCATGTCGATCGAAACGTCGAACGCCTTGGGCCGCACGGGCGTCACCTCAGGTTAGTCGTGATATCGCGAGCCCCGAGCCTTCGAGCGCGAGCCCCGAGCTCCCGAGCCACGAGTCCAGGCATGGACGCCGCAGCTCACACAGGCGGCGCTTGCGGGGAAGTCCCGTAGACTCCGAGCGATGAGCTTCGATTCGGATACG
>JBBRIM010000362.1:0-1958 GCA_038221095.1 Candidatus Limnocylindrales bacterium | reverse complement strand
CGGTCGACCTGATCCAACAGGGCGAGCTCGGCGACGACGGCCGTCATTCGGGCCAGGGCCGCTTGGGCGGCCTCTACTGCGAAGTCGTGGCGGCGGACGAGGCTGCGACGCTCGGCCTCCCGTACCCGTTTGCGGCGGGCGTCGGCCGGCAGGTCCGCGGTCATGCCGCGCGCTCCGCGATGTAGGCCGCGATCGATGCGGCAGGGATCAGGCGACGTCGCCCGACCTTGATCGTGTGCAGGCGACCGGCCGCGATCTCGGAATAAACGAGCGACCGCCCGAGCCTGAGCATCGCGGCGGCCTCGTCAATCGACAGGAGCCGGTCGGGCGCCCGCGGAGCAGCATCGGCCTCCGCCCGCACCGACTCGCGCAGCGCCTCGACAAGCTCGGCCAGGGCGGCCGCCAGACGGTCGCCGTTCGGCGTGGGTGTCATCGGTCCGCGATCTCCGCCGCGAGGGCGTCCAGGTAGCGGGCCGCCGACGCCGGCGTGACGAACGGTCGGGCCTCAAGGTGCCCAATGGCGGACCGGACGATGCCCATCCGAGCCGCGACGGCGCGCTGTGTGATATCAAGTCGTCGGCGTTGCCGCCGCAGCTCGTACCCGGTCAGTCGTTCGCCTTCCGCTACACTCATGCCATGAGTGTCGGGCCGGGAACGCACCAGTGACTGACACCGGCACGAATGTTACAAACGACGACGGCATGGTCGTCGACGACGGCAAATACCTGTGGGCGCCCGCCGCGTGGGATGCGATGCTGGACATCCTCGACTCGCTCCGACCGTGGTCCGATACGGACGCGGTGGCCCATGCGCTCGCAGCCTGGACCCGCGACTTCAGCAGTCCGAAGCTCGATGCCCTGGACGTGTACGACGGGGCCGAGCGCCTAGCGCGGATCGGTGGCGCGCCGAACGTCCCCGAATCCGAGGTCATGGCCTCGTTCGTGCTCGACATGCTGCGCAATACGGCGGCCGGGCGCGAGGTCGATGACTACGGGACGGGATTCGAGCATATCGAGGTCATGGAGCCCGGTCGTGCCCGGTTCGATCCCCGCGGCGGCCCGGTCGTGCCCGGCCGCCCGCTGCCGGCCCGCACGATTCGCGACTATCGCGAGCGGTTCGGCCCGAACGCCCTCATCGAATGGATAAACGCGTGGCAGCGGCGCATGACCAGGGGCGAACTGGTAGCGCGCGGTCGCACGCCACAGGCGGCCCGCGCGTGGGAACGTCGTCATCGAGATCGAGGGACGCCCGCGCGCGACGCCGGACCGCCACGTCAGCCGCGGGGGTAGGCGGTCAGCCGCCCAACGCCCGGTCCATCGCGTCCCGGGCGGCGATGCGCAGCTCCGGCACGATGCCCGCGTAGTGCGATGCGGTGATCGTGATCGACGCATGGCCGAGCATCTCGGAGATTACGGCCAGCGGGACACCCTCGGCGAGCAGCGTTGTCGCCGCGCTGTGCCTCAGGTCGTGGAACCGAACCGACGGCACGCCGGCCCGGTCCCGGGCCTTGCCGAACTCGCGCGACACGGCTTCCGGTGCCAGCGGCCGCCCGATCGGATCGGTGAACAGGAGCCCGTCGCGATTGCCCTGCCAGGCATCGCCGGCGGCCTTCTCGGCGAACCGCTGGCGAGTCCGGGCCGTCTCGACGGCCTGCCGAGCGCGGAGCGGTAGCGGGATCGTCCGGCGGGATCGGGCCGACTTCGGCTCGGCCCGGGCCCATCCGCTACCGGCGGCCCGGGCCAGTGATCGGCGGACCGTCAGGGAGTCGTCGGCGTCCGCCCGGGCCAGCCCGAGTAGCTCGCCGAGCCGCAGCCCGGTCGTCGCGGCCAGCGCGTACAGCGGTCCTAGCGCGTCCTCTCGGGTCGCGTCCAGCAGCTTGCGCAGGTCGGCGGCGGACAGGTAGGTCACGGGGCGATGCGGGACGTACGGCGGCCGTGCCTCGGCGGCCGCATTGCGAC
>JBBRIM010000361.1:0-1960 GCA_038221095.1 Candidatus Limnocylindrales bacterium | reverse complement strand
GGGCCTGCTCGGCGGTTCCCTGCCTGACTTCGACACGCTCGACGTCGGTGGCGGATTCCCGGTCTTCGAGGTCGGCACGCCGGCGCCCCGGCCGGAGCGCTTTGGCGGGGAGTTCCGGCTCCTGCTTCAGGCCCTGCCGGCGGATCGACGGCCGGCCCGGCTGGCGCTCGAGCCCGGACGCTTCCTGGTCGCCCGGTCCGGCTTTCTGGTCGGGCAGGTACTCCATGTCCGGCAGCGGGCCGGCCCGATGGTCGTGCTCGACGCGGGCATGACCGAGTTGATCCGGCCGGCCCTGTACGGGGCCCGCCATGGCGTGGCGGCCCTGACCTCCAACGGGGCGACGGCCTGGGGCCCGGACCAACTCCGGGCAACCTCCGTCGAAGGCCCGATCTGTGAGGCGACCGACTCGTTCGGTCGGCACCTGCTGCCGCCACTCCGGCGAGCCGACCTCGTCGCGATCCGCGACGCCGGGGCCTACGGCGCCTCGCTCGGGTCCACCTACAACGGCCGGCCGCGGGCCCCCCAGGTCCTGCTCGAGGAGGATGGCTCGATGACCCTCGCCCGACCGCGCGGTCGACGAACCATCCGGTGATGGAGAGCCCGACCAGCATCCGGTTCCGGTTCGCGCTCCGGCTGATCGCGCGGTCCGTGGTGCTGGCGGCCCTGCTCAGCCCGGCCCTCGCCTCGATCGCGCTGGCCGCCGGCCCGCCCTTTCCCGATCCCGTCACGGGCCAGCGCGTGTACGACACGGCCGGCGTTTTCGACCAGGTCACGATCGACGGGGCGGAGGCGACCCTGCGAGCGATCGAGGAGCGGACCGGCAGCCAGGTTGTCGTCTACACCCAGCTGGTCGACTACGGGGTCACGACGAGCCAGGCCAATTCCGACGCGATCGCCCTGATCGACCAGTGGGGCATCGGCCGGAGAGGGTTCGACGACGGCCTGGTCATCCTGTTCGATCTCGATCCGAGTAAGTGCCACGGCCAGATCCAGCTCTACGCCGGTCCCGGCTATCGGGTCGCCTACCTCTCGAATGACCAGCGCGACGCGATCTACCAGGACGACATGCTGCCCCGGCTCAAGGCCTGCGACCTGGCGGGCGCCCTGTCCGCCGGCCTGGCCAAGGTTGATGCGGCGGCGACCCCGGCCAACGCGGCCAATCTCTCGCGCGGCCGGATCATCAATGCCCTGATCGGCCTCATCCTCGGTCCTGCCGTATTCCTGTTGCTCGTCTCCACAACCGCGCTGGCCTGGTCGCGGCGCGGTCGGGATGCGGTCTATACCGACGACCCGTCCGTGTACATGCCGGCTCCCCCGCCTGACCTTACCCCTGCCTCCGCCGCCCTGGTCTACGACGGGCGCTCGAGCCGGCGGGCCCTCACGACCGCGATGCTCGATCTGGCCAACCGGGGAGAGATCGCCTTTGACGTTCCGGACCCGAACAAGCCGGCCGTCCTGGCGATCGTGATCGCCCCGCCGGCGACGAACGATCCGGCGGTCGAGGCGGCCCGCGCAAAGGCCGCCCGTCAGCCCCTGACGGCGGCCGAGACCTACGCCCTGGTGAATCTCCAGAGTCTCGCCGATGGCGCCGATCGGATCGAGCCGACCGATCTGCCCAAATTCGGGCGCTACGCTGATCCCTTCAACCAGAAGCTCGAGGACCACGCCGTTGCCGAGGGCTGGTTCGTCGAGAGCCCGGCCAAGGCCATTGCCCGGTACTCCCTCAGGGGCATCCTCGGCGTCGTCGTCGGATTCATCGTCGGATTCATCGGGGTCAAGCTGACGATCTCTGGCCTCCTCTTCCTGGCTGTCGGCCTCATCGCAGGCGGGGTCGTCTCGATCGCGATTGCCCAGGCGATGCCCGCCCGGACGAAGAACGGAGCCATGATCGACGCTCAGCTCAAGGCGTATCGGCGAACGCTCCAGGCAACGATGGCCCAGGCCCGCTCGATGAACGAGG
>JBBRIM010000360.1:0-1972 GCA_038221095.1 Candidatus Limnocylindrales bacterium | reverse complement strand
GCGAACTACACCTGGATCGAGCCGAACCTGTGCAATTCGATGCATGACTGCTCGGTCGCGACGGGCGATCAATGGCTGGCGTCGTTCCTGCCCCGGATCCTGGCCAGCGCCGCGTTTCAACAGGGTGGAGTCATCTTCCTGACCTGGGACGAGGGCAAGACGAACGTTGGGAGCGGTGGGGGTCAGGTTGCGACGCTGGTGATCAGCCCGCTGGCGAAGGCCGGCTTCACCTCGGCCCTCGCGCACGATCACTATTCCCTGCTGCGGACGATCCAGGTCGCCTGGGGACTGCCCTGCCTGGCCCACTCCTGCACCGCCGACACCCTCGCCGAGTTCTTCCGCTAGGTCGATCCGGCTACGATCGGCCGATGGATGCGGACTCGTCGCCTGTCCCGACCTGGGCAACGCGGAGCTGGGCCGAATCTTGTTCGTGCGCCGGGCGGCCACGCTGGCGGAACACTCGGGATCTGCCGCGGGGTGTACCCACAACAACAAACGGCCGGATTTCGAGTCTCAGGCCTCCCAGGGAAAGGTTCCCGAGCATGGATCTGTTCGATTCAACGTTCGCCGGAGGCGCGTTAGAGGGCCAGCCGGAGCACGAGGGCTCGGGGCCACTGTCGCGCGAGGCCGGGACCGGCCCGATCTGGCTCGCCCGCGTGGTCTTGTTGCACAGCGTGCACCACGGGGCGGCCCCCGCGCAGCGAGCTGTCGACTTGAGGTTGTGCGTGCACACTCCGGCCAACGCCACGGGCCAAGGGGCCAGTCACGAATCGGCCGAGGCTCAGGCCCGGGCGAGGCGGCGGAGGACCGCTGGCAGGATGCCGCCCTGGCGGTAGTAGTCGAGTTCGATCGGGCCGTCGAGCCGGCAGCGCACCGAGAAGCGATGCTCGCGACCGCCGCGTCCGGCCCCATCTGCCCGGGCAATGACCGTCAGGTCGCCGCGGGCCGCCAGCCCGGTCGCGATCCCCTCGATCGTGTACGTCTCGCGGCCGGTCAGACCGAGCGAGGCGACCGTGTCGCCGGCCTGGAACTGGAGTGGCAGGATGCCCATCCCGACCAGGTTGGAACGATGGATTCGCTCGAAGCTCTCGGCGATCACGACCCGGACTCCGAGCAGGGCCGGGCCCTTGGCGGCCCAGTCCCGGGATGAGCCCGAGCCATATTCCTTGCCGGCCAGGATGACCAGGGGGACACCCTCGGCGGCATAGCGCTCGGCCGCGTCGAAGATCGAGGACTCGACCTCATCGGGCAGATGGACCGTGAACGGACCCTCCCGTCCTTCGACCAGCCGATTGCGCAGCCGGATGTTGGCGAAGGTGCCCCGGATCATCACCTCGTGCTGTCCCCGTCGAGCACCGTAGCTGTTGAAGTCGAGGGGCGCCACGCCGTGCTCCTGGAGCCAGCGCCCGGCCGGCGAGGACGGTGCGATCGAGCCCGCCGGCGAGATGTGATCGGTGGTGACCGAGTCGCCCAGGACGGCCAGGACCCGGCCGCCGAGCAGATCCGAGAGGGGTGCCGGCTCGATCCCGATCCCATTCAGGAAGGGTGGCCGGGCAACGTAGGTCGAGGCGGGATCCCAGGCGAAGCGGTTGCCGGCCGGGATCGGCAGGGCGCGCCAGCGGTCGTCCCCGACGAAGACGCCGGCGTAGGTCGCCCGGAAGAGCTCGGGCGAGATCGCCTGGCCGATGACCGTCCGGATCTCGTCGGGCTCGGGCCAGATCTCGGCCAGGAAGACCGGCCGTCCGTCCGAGCCGACCCCGAGCGCCTCGCGGGTGAGGTCGATGTCAACCCGGCCGGCGAGGGCGAAGGCCACGACCAGGGGCGGCGATGCGAGGTAGCTCGCCCGGGCCAGGGGATGGATCCGGCCCTCGAAGTTGCGGTTGCCCGACAGGACGGCAGCCACGATGAGGTCGTTGGCCTCGATCGCGGCGGCGATCGGGGCGTCGAGCGGACCGGAGTTGCCGATGCAGGT
>JBBRIM010000359.1:0-1987 GCA_038221095.1 Candidatus Limnocylindrales bacterium | reverse complement strand
CCGCGTTATCCTGGTGCTCAGGTTCTCACTCGCGCGAACGTGGCCGATCCCGAGACGCCAGGCCTGAAGGCGGGTCCACGGATGAAAGTGGTTGTGGCTCCCGACAAGTTCAAGGGGAGCCTCTCGGCACCCGAGGCGGCTCGCGCGATCGCGCGCGGAGTGATCGCGGTCGCGCCGGGCGTGGAGATCGATCTGGCGCCCATGGCCGACGGGGGCGAAGGGACCGTGGAGGCCCTGGTCGTCGCGACCGGTGGCACCTTCCGCGAGGCTGACGTCACGGGTCCCCTCGGCGCGACGGTCCGTGCGCGGTACGGCATCCTCGGCGACGGCCGGACGGCAGTCGTCGAGATGGCGGCGGCCTCGGGTCTGGTTCTGCTCTCGGCAGACGATCGCGACCCGTGGCGGGCTACAACACGGGGCACCGGCGAGTTACTGCTGGCCGCGATCAGCGACGGAGTGCGTCGCGTGATCATCGGCATCGGCGGCAGCGCGACCAACGACGGCGGGGCGGGGTTGGGACAGGCGCTCGGCTATCGACTGCTCGATGCCTCGGGCCGCGACCTCGACGCCGGCGGCGGCGCCCTGGCCGACCTCGATCGGATCGATCCCCAAGGCCGCGATCCAAGGCTCGACGGGATCGAGGTCGCCATCGCCTGCGACGTCGAGAACCCGCTCTGTGGCCCGCGGGGCGCCTCGGCGGTCTATGGCCCCCAGAAGGGAGCCTCGAGCGAGATGGTCGCCGCGCTCGACCACAACCTCGACCGATTCGCCACGATCGTCGCGCGCGACCTCGGCCCCGCGATTCGCGACCGACCCGGCGCCGGCGCCGCGGGAGGCCTGGGCGGAGGCCTCGTGGCCTTTGCCTCGGGCCGACTTGAACCGGGCGTCGCGCTGGTGATCGACGCAGTCGATCTCGTCCGGAGACTTCAAGGCGCCGACCTCTGCCTGACGGGCGAAGGGGCCATCGACGCGTCGAGCGCCTTCGGCAAGACGGCGGTCGGCGTCGCGCGCCTCGCCCGGGCGCAAGGGTGCCCGGCCCTCGCCCTGGTCGGCACCATCGGCCAGGGGGCCGAGGCCGTCTTCGACGAAGGAATCGATGCCTACTTCAGCCTTTGCCCGGGGCCCATTCCGCTGGCCGAGGCGATCCGGCGGAGCGAGGAATTGCTCGAGAAGGTCAGCGCCCAGGCGGTCCGTACCTTCCTCGCGGGTCAGCGATCGGGTTCCGCCCAACCGCGTTGAGCCGCGTCGCGGCAGGTGTCAAACGATGAGCGATTCGAGTCCCGCCGGCGAGTTCGAGTTGATCGACTGGATTCGCGCGAGGACGCGACCTCACCCAGGGACTCGAACGGTTCTCGGGATCGGCGACGATTGCGCGGTGCTCCGGTTTCCCCCCGGGATCGAGACGCTTGTCACGGTCGATATGCTGATGGACGGCCGTCATTTCCAGCTTCGCCGGGATGGGCCGGAAGCGGTCGGCTACAAGGCGCTGGGGGTGAACCTGTCCGACATCGCGGCGATGGCCGGAGTCCCGGTCGCGGCGGTCGTGTCGGTCGCGTTGCCGAAGGGCGAGGCGGTCGCGATCGCCCAGGGATTACACGCCGGAATGGTCCCCCTCGCCAGACGCTTCGATGTCGATCTCGTCGGCGGCGACACCAACGCGTGGGATGGTCCCCTGGTCATCAGCGTCACCGTCCTCGGCGAGACCACCGCGCGTGGGCCGGTTCGACGTTCGGGGGCGCGACCGGGAGACGTAGTGTTCGTGACCGGAGCGCTCGGAGGCAGCATCCTCGGAAGGCACCTCCGCCCTGAGCCGAGGATCACCGAGGCACGGGCACTCCACGCCGCCGCGCCGATCCATGCAATGATCGACATTTCCGACGGCCTCTCCTCGGACCTCGGCCACATCCTCGAAGAAAGCGGCGGCCTCGGGGCGGTCCTCGATGCCGAGGCGCTGCCGATCCATCTCGACGCCCGGATGCTGAGCGCA
>JBBRIM010000358.1:0-2017 GCA_038221095.1 Candidatus Limnocylindrales bacterium | reverse complement strand
TCGTGATCCCCACCGCGGCCGCAACGCCGGCGACGCGCGAGAGCAACAGGACAACGGGGGCGACGATGCCGCGCAGGAACAGGATCAGGAGCAGCAGATTCACGGCCAGGACGACCGCCGAGACGCGCACGATGTCGCGGTGGATGGCGGTCACGGTGTCGTCCGCGAGCGCGGTGTCACCCGCAAAGCTGATCCGTGCAGAGCCGAGGCCCGCCGTGCCGGCGAGCTTCGGCATCGCGTGCTCGAGGCCCTGGAGATCGTGGATCCCTGCCGCCCCCAGCGGATCGTCGCGGAACACGACGACGATGCGGGCGGCGTTCCCGCCCGGAGCCAGGAAGACGCCGAAGCGGGGCGGCGTCGGCTGCTCGCGCGGTCCCAGCACGCCGGCCACGCCCGGCTGGCGTTCGACCTCGGATTCGAGCTGGGCCAGCCGGCTGTGGAGGAGCCCGGTGCTGACGCCTGGAGACTGGACGAGAATTGTGGCCGGAGCCAGGATCCCCGGCGCGAAGCCCTTGGCCGCCTCGTGGGCGGCGCGCCTGGGGGCGGACGATTGCGGCAGGTCGCTGATCTGACCGAAGCCCAGTTTGAGGTGGCGGAGCTGGGCGGCTCCCACTGCGAGTGCGGCGATGCACGCAACAGCGGTCAGCGCGGCCGCCGGCCGGCTCGCCATCAGGTACGCGAACCGGTACGACCGCGCGTCTCCCGGCGGCGCGACGGCGGGCACCGGATCGTCGGTGAGCGCGCGGGGCCAGTACGCGTAGCGGCCGACTACGGCCAGCAGCGCGGGCAACAACGTCAGGGAGACCGCGAGGGCGACGGCGACCGTGAGTGCGAGCGCCGGCCCGAGGTGCTTGAAGAACTGCAGGCCGGATACCAGCAGCCCCAGCAGTCCGCAGCTCAGGATCACGCCGCTTGTGAGCACGATCGGTGTGATCTCCGCCGTGGTCGCGCGCACCGACGTCCGCCGATCCTCGCCGCCGAGCAGGTGCTGGCGGACGCCGGAGAGGAAGAAGATCGAGTAGTCGGTGATGATCCCGAGCATCAGCGCAATCACGATCGGGTCGAGCTCCTGTGGCACGTAGATGCCGAACCTTCTGCCGAGCTGGTGGAGTCCGACCAGCGCGATCGGGAAGGCGACGCCGACCGCAGCCAGCGGGACGAGCGGCGCGGTGGCCGAGCGGTAGTTGACGGCGATGACGAGGACGATCAGCGCGAGCGTGATCAACTCGATCAGATTCAGGTCGTGATCGATCAGAACCCCCTGGGCGAACTGGCCCGGGATCGCCCCCGTCAGGCTCGCCGGTCCCCCCGTCGCGTGCTCGAGCTGGGCGACATAGTGGTTAGCCGAGGCCATCTGGGCGCCCACCGGCATGTCCAACGGGTAGTAGAGGAACGTGATTGCCGTGGTGCCCGACTCGCGGGAGCCCGGCAGGAGCCGCAGGGTGTCGGCGATCGGAACGGCGAACAAGGGTCCGGAACCGCCCCGGTTCGAGCCCCGATCGACGGCCAGGGCCTGCTCCGCCACGGCGGCGTGTGCCTGCGCTGAGAGCCCGTTCGGGTCGCGGACGACGACGGCGAATTCGGAGCCGGCCGGCACTTTGAAGATCCGCAGCAGCCTGGCCGACGTGCGAAGGGCCGCCGCATGCGGCGGAATCAGCTGGACGACGGGGCCCTCGGACGACCCGAATGAGGGCATGTTCACGAGCGCGAGCGTGGCGGCGGCGATCCAGAGTACGAGCACCGGCAGCCTCAGCCACACGACCAGCCACGCGTACGCTCGAGGCGTCCGCCCGACCCGCGCGCGGACGTTCCGGAGGGCCGATGGGTGCCTCACCGGGCAGCCTCGAGCACTCGCCGGCCCTGGTCGATCAGCCATTTCTCGGGCACCGCCTGTGCCCCGGCCTGCAGGATCCCGGCGAGGGTGGAGTCGATCTCGCCGGCCCGCTCGCCGTCGGCGAAGGCGCGCACGATCCCCGACTTCGCCGCCGAAGCCAGCTCAACGTCGCTGATCCGCCGC
>JBBRIM010000357.1:0-2024 GCA_038221095.1 Candidatus Limnocylindrales bacterium | reverse complement strand
TGGGCGCCACGGCGACGGTCCTGGCCGGCCCGGATCCAGACGCCACCGATGCGGAGATTCGGGCGAAGGCCCCGGGCGGGCCCGACTTCACGTTCGAGGCAATCGGGCTGGCGGCCACGATCGAGCAGGCGATCAGGCTCCTCCCGCCGGGCGGCAGCGCGATCCTGGTGGGCATGACCCCATTCGGGGTCCGGGCGCAATTCGAGGTCTTCCCGTTCGTGGACGGCAGTCGCTCGATCCTCGGCAGCAACTACGGCTTTGCCGTTGCCTCGGTGGACTTCCCCTACTACGCCCAGCTCTACCTGGCTGGCCGGCTGCCAATCGAACGCCTCATCGAGCGCCGGATCCGGCTCGACGACGTCGAGGCCGCCTTCGCCCGCCTGCGCAGCGGGGACGGCCTGCGTAGCGTGATCGTCTTCCGAGCCTGACTGAGCAGGCCTATGGCCGGCCCGGCTCCTGCCGGACGGGCGTGACGTTGCGCCAGAGCTCGGGGAAGATCCGGGCGACGGCTGCCACACCGACGAGGCAGAGCAGGCCGCCTGACACGACCGAGACCTGGGCACCGAGCAGGGCGGCCACGCCCGTTGCCTCGAGATCGCCCATCCGAGGACCGCTGGTGACGACGAGCATTTGGATCGACATCACCCGGCCACGCAGCTCATCGGGCGTCTCGAGTTGCAGGATCATCGAGCGGAAGACGGCCGACAGGACGTCGGCGGCCCCGGCCAGGGCGAGCAGGGCGAGGGCCAGCGGGAACGAGAAGGTGGCCAGGCCGAAGCCGACGATCGCCAGGCCCCAAACGATCACGGCCAGGGCGACGGCCCGGCCCGTTCGGAGGACGCGCGAGACCCAGCCTGACAGGAGAGCTCCGATGAACGCCCCGACTGCCGGTGCCGCGGCCAGCAGGCCGACGCCGACTGGGCCGGTCTTGAATATGTCGAGGGCCAGTACCGGGAACAGCGCGGTGGGCATGCCAAAGATCATCGCCACCAGGTCGATCGCGAAGGTCGACAGGATCACCGGTCGCTCGGCGGCATAGCGCAGGCCCTCGCGGATGGCAGCCAGTCCCGGCCGGGTCACCCGGCTGATCGGCGGCAGCGGTCCGATCAGGGCGAGGGCGCCGAGCGAGGCCACGAAGCTGAGCGCGTCGACGGCGTAGGCACCAGGCAGGCCGATCGTGGCCAGGAGCAGGCCGCCGACGGCCGGGCCAACGACCGATGCCGCCTGGTAGTTCAGCTGGTTCAGGGCGATGGCCGCGGGCAGCTGGCTCGCCGGGATCAGGCGCGGGATCACCGCCGAGCGGGTTGGGCCATCCACGGCACTGAACCCGGCGGCCAGGAAGGCGACCGCATAGATCGCCACGAGGGAGGGCGACGGGGTGAGCGCGAGGATGACCAGGGCGATGCTCGCCAGGGCCATCGCGACCTGGGTCACGATCAGCAACCGGCGCCGGTCGACGGCGTCGGCGAGCGAGCCCGCCCCGAGTGAGAAGACCAGGATCGGGATGAGCTGGGCCAGGACGAGGGCGCCGATCGCCAGGGTCGAGCCGGTCAGGACGTAGACCTGGAAGGGCAGGGCGATCCGGGTGATCTGGTTGCCCATCCCGCTCACGACCTGGCCAGACCACAACAGCCGGAACCGACGGTGGTCGCGCAGGGGCGCGACGTCGAGGAAGAGCCGGCGCAGGCGACCCCGCGTGGTGTCGGTCGGCAGGATATGCGGCTCAGGCGAGCCGGGTGGCTGCGCCTGGGTCAGCGGTCACGCTCCGCGGCTGAGGTCAGGGCGGCCTGGGCGGCCGCGAGGCGAGCGACCGGCACCCGGAACGGCGAGCACGAGACATAGTCGAGACCGATCCGCTCGCACTTTGCGATCGACTCCGGGTCTCCACCGTGTTCGCCGCAGATCCCCAGTTCCAGGTCGGGTCGAGTTGCCCGGCCCTTGTCAACGGCGATCTTCATCAGCCCGACAACCGCGTCGTCGAGGGTCTGGAACGGATTGACCGGCAGGATCTTGTCCTCGACGTA
>JBBRIM010000356.1:0-2045 GCA_038221095.1 Candidatus Limnocylindrales bacterium | reverse complement strand
GCGAGCTCGTCCGCCGGCTCGAGCTGGCCGAACACGCAGCCGCCGAGAGTGGGGCCGCCCAGGTGCGGGTCGGCGAGTCTGCCGAGATCAAGGCTCGCCTTGGCGCGGCCCAGCATGGTGAGGCGATTGCCCGGGGTGCCGCCGCGATCCGGGCGGCGCTGGTCGGCGAGGGCGGCGAGGGCGGCGATGGGCAGCCCGGTTCGGCGGTCCGCGAGGCCGTCGGCGCGGCTCTTCGGGCGGCCCACGAGATCGCCCGCTTCGACGGCCGGTTCGACGGCCTGGCCGAACGACTGGCCGGACTCGACGCCGAGGCGCAGGACATCGCGGCCGAGGCCCGCAACCTGGCCGACCAACTTGACCACGATCCGGCGGCAACCGCCGTGCTCGAAGAGCGACTGTCGCTGATCTATGCCCTCGAACGGCGCTACGGGGACGATGAGACGGCTGTTCTCGAGCATGGCCGGCGGATGGCGAGCGAGGCGGACCGGCTGCGCGATCTTGAGGGTGAGCGGGGCCGCCGCCTGGCCGATGTCGCCGCGCTCCTCGCTCAGGTCGGGCAAACAGCGTCAGCGCTGTCGTCGGCTCGAACCGAGGCCGCCGACCGGCTGTCGACCGCCGTCGGTCGTGCGCTCGACGCGCTCGGGTTCGCCCGGACTCAGTTTCGGGTTGCCGTCGCTCGCCGGCCGGCGGAGGGGGCCGAGCCCGCGGTCGAGGTGGGCGGCGAGGCCCTCCATTTCGACGCGACCGGCATCGACGACGTGATCTTCCGCTTCGCCCCGAACCTGGGCGAGCCGGCCCGGCCGCTGGCCCGGATCGCATCGGGCGGTGAGCTGAGCCGGGTTGCCCTCGCGATCAAGGAAGTGCTGGCCGCCGCGGACGCCACCCCGACCCTCGTCTTTGACGAGATCGACACGGGGATCGGCGGCCGGAGCGCGGATCCGGTCGGACGGAGCCTGTGGACGCTGGCGCGCCGGCACCAGGTCCTGTGCGTGACTCATCTGCCCCAGATCGCCGCCCACGCCGATGTTCATTTCCGGATCTCGAAACGCCAGCGCGACGGGCGGACGGTGACCGAGGTCGAGCGCCTCGACCCGGAAGCACGGCTGGTCGAGCTCGCCCTGATGCTGGGCGGCGAGGGCGTCGAGCAGGGCCCGGATGGCGGCGCAGCGGCCCGGGCGGGGGCCGAGCAGCTCCTCGCCCGGGCGGCTGCCTGGCGCGAGCAACTCAACCCAGTCGCGAGTGAGCCGGTCCGGGTCGGATGACTGGCGCCGAGGCACGGCTGCATTCGGCGATCGCCGACTACCTTGTCCATCTCCGGGTCGAGCGGGGCCTGGCGCCGGCCACCCTGCGGGCGTACGGCGGCGACCTTGCCGCCTTCGCCGCCGATCCGCTCGTCGCCAGGGGCTGGGACGCAACGGTCGAGCCGGCAACCCGCTACCTGTCCCGCTCGGCGGTCGGAACCGGCCAGGGCGGCCGGCCCTTGCGCTCGACGAGTCTGCGCCGGCGCGCGGCATCGATTCGCGGTTTCTACCGGTTCGCCTACGGTGACGAGCTGATCAAGGCGGACCTGGCCGCCCGGATCGACCTGCCTCGCCAGACCCGGCTGCTGCCGGACCCGCTCGACATCGAGTCAACGAATCGGCTGCTCGAAGCCGCCGGTGGCCAAGTCAACCCCGACCCGGACGCCAACGCCGACTCCGCGACCGACCCCGCCGTCCAACCGACGAGGCTGCGCGACCGGGCCCTCCTGGAGCTGCTCTACGCGGCCGGCCTGCGGATCAGCGAGGCGCTCAACCTCGACCGCGAGGACCTGTCGCTTGATGGCGCCTTTGTCCGGGTGATCGGCAAGGGCAATAAGGAACGGCTCGTGCCGGTCGGCGAGGTGGCGATCGACTGGCTGATCCGCTATCTCGACGACATCCGGCCGGGCTGGCTCGCCCCGCAGCCCGCCGACCTGCCGCGCGGCGGGCCGCTCTTCCTGACGGTCCGCGGCAGGAGGCTCGGCCGGCAGGCGGCCTGGTCCGTGGTCAAGCGGGCTGCCCGGG
>JBBRIM010000355.1:0-2049 GCA_038221095.1 Candidatus Limnocylindrales bacterium | reverse complement strand
GCCGAGGTCGGCGAGCATCAGCGAGCAAAGGGGGCCGGGAAGAAGCCGGGAGAGGTCGAGGACCCTGATTCCGGCCAGCGGGGCGTGCATTGGCGCTAACTGCCGTCGCGCAGCGAGATCATGCCGCCGATCACGCCGAGGTACGCGGTGCCGTCGGCGCCGAGGGCGAGACCGGCGTAGTTGTTGTTGAACAGCAGCCCGGCGCCGGCAAAGCGGCTCCAGGCAGTTTGTCCGCTGCGGAAGTCGATCGCGGTCCAGTAATAACCCTCGGCGCCGCTGGGGTCCGCCGGGCGGGTGTAGGTGTAGATCAGGCCGCTGCGCGCCGAGAGCTTCGGCACGACCGTGGGCGCCCGGACATCGTTGTTGGTCCAGACCTTCGTGCACCCCGTGCCCTTGCGATCGAGATCCACTCGCACGAACCCTGGCTGGGTGACGGCCCCGGCACTGGGGCCGAACGGGTCCTGATAGCCGTAATTGTTCTCGACCAGCAGCGCATTGCCGGAGCCGATGATCGAGTTCTCGGTCGCGCTGTTGCCCTGGTTGAAGACCGGCACCTGGCAGACGACCCGGTCCTGATGGCGACGCAGGTGCCGGCGGGTCCGGTAGACGACGACGTTCATCGGGTCGGCGTTGTCGGTGATCGCCACATAGCCGCCACGCATCACGGTCGGGGTGGTCCCCGAGCCGGCGTTGACCTGGCTCGGCTTGACGATTCCCGAGTTCGGGTAGGTCTTCTTCCAGACCACGTAGGGGGTGCCGTTCGGCTTTGCCTTAAACCGGTACATCCGCTTGTCGGAGACGATGTAGGCGCTGCGCCCGGCGACCGCGAAGGAGTTTTCGATCTCTTCGTCCATGCGCTTGATTCGCACCTGCCCACTGACCGTGTTGAGCGTCCCCACCTTGCCGTTCTGCTTAGTCACGAACCAGAGCCGCCCCGAGTAGTCGGGAATCGCCGAAGTGATCCGCTCATTGGCGGTGTCGAGGACGCCGCTGAGGTCGTAGTCGCGCCTCAGGACCAGGCTTGCGCCGTTGGCCGACTCCCCGAGCACCTGGATGTGGTCGGTCTTGGTGGGGACCCAGAGCTGGTCGTGGCGATCGAGGAAGAAATAGCCCCCGCCGCTGAAGTTCTGGTAGGTCTTGGTGCCAGGCGGATCCGGCCCATTGGGCAAGTCATAGGTGGCGATCGTCGCCAGTGTCGCGGGGTCGATGATCCGCGCCTGGGGGGCGGCGACGGCGGAGGGGCAGACGCTCACGATGCGGCCGCGGGAGTCGAAGGCGAGTGAGCCGCAGACCGCCGGCGAGGCAGCGCCGGAGCTGGCGATCAGCGACCGACCCCTCGGACCGGATCGGCTCGGATAGGCATCGGTCATCCAGGGGTCGTTGTGGATGTTGCTGTTCGAGCCCGGCGCCATGAACGGGTTCTGGGGCGCGAAGGTGGTCTTGCTCGCCGGCAGCGGGGCGGCGCTCGAAGCAGCACCCTCGAAGGCCGGCAGGGTCGGCGGCGGGAGCGGCGCCGAAACGATCGGAACCGCCGAAGCCGCGGCGGGGGCGATCAGCGAGAAGACCGGCACCAGCGACCCGACGATCAGCGCGACAACGGCTCGTCCCCTCAGCGGCACGTGCATCACCTGCCTGAATATCACGATTAGGCGCTGCGCGCTTCGCTTCCGAACAGCCTTCGGCTGCGCGAGCCGGCGCCGTGACGGTCCCGCAGGGCTAGACGAACGTCACTGCAGCGACGTCCAGGACCACCCAGGTGCAGCCGCAGAGGCAGGCCTGGCGGTCGAGATCGCCGAGCGCGCCAACCTGGATCAGAATCTCCTCGGCGCAGTCCTCGTCGGAACAAAGGGCGGTGAGCTCGACCATTGGCTCAGTTCAGCGCAGCGGCCGGACGGCTACTTACGCGCCCGCGCTGGCGAGGACCAATTTCCCCGAACCTGTGCCCGTAAACGGCGCTGTGTTTCCTGCCTTCGCCCGCGGGTAGCACGCTGAAGCATGGACGTTGTCGTGACTCCCTACCGGGATGGGCCGCTTTTGATCAGGGGGCCG
>JBBRIM010000354.1:0-2070 GCA_038221095.1 Candidatus Limnocylindrales bacterium | reverse complement strand
GCCGTTGGCGAGCGCGCGGTACTAGACAGTCCCTTGGGGCTCCGCCCCAAACCCCAAAGTCGCTCCCGCGACTTTTCTAGTACGGCGCGCGTTGCGGCCTCGGGCCAACCCGTTACGAACTTCCGGCGCGCCGTACTAGCGTAGGGACTGAGCAGAGGCACCCCAGCCGCGCATGTCCAGCCGGCTGGACACGCAAGTCCACCCGGCTGGACGCTCGTGTCCAGGCGCCTGGACACGGTCACCGGTGGACGCTCACGTGGGCGCCACCGCGACCCACCGGGTCCCTGGAGGGGCATAGGTGTAACAATGCCGCTCGGGCAAACCGTAGGGCGGGGGCTTGTCCCCCGCCGAGCCGCGACCCATGGTGCGGTCTGCCATGATCACGAGCCCCGTTCGTCGACGACGCTGATGGGCTCGGCGGGGGACAAGCCCCCGCCCTACGCTCGGGATCGGGGGGCGCAGTCGTGGTCGTTGGCGAGCTCTTCGTCGCGTAGCGACGGAGGAAGCGTAGGAGATGCGTGGCCGTGGAATGCGCTCGGCGGGGGGCAAGCCCCCGCCCGACGGTCGTGGCGGTATCCACGGTTATCACCTATGCCCTGGAGGGGTCATGCTCCCTCGGCGTTCTCGTCCCGTTCAGAAAGCGCAGCGGACGCCGACGATCGGAAGGGCATGGGCCATGTCGGTCTGCCCGAACTCGGTCGACGCCTGCGTGGCGCCGACGTACGTCGCGAAGTGGCCGATGACTCGACTCGAGTTGGGTCCCCACATGGGCTCGTCGCTCACGAAATCCGGCGCCCCGTCTGGCAGCTGGCAGACCGAAACCGAGGGGTCGAGCTGTGCCGTGCGCGTCCAGGTCGACATGCCGTTCAGGTCGTGATGCCCAAACGGGCCGATGTCCTCGGGCACGACGCCCATTGGATAGATTGCGGTGCCGATGCGGAAGTCCATCTTGGCAAACAGCCGTCAGGCTGGAAGTTCGCATTCTCGCAAGCGTTGGAGCACGCCCTACGTCGCCGGATCGCCGGGAGTGGAACAGTCCCATATCGGGACACACGGCTGTCGCCGGCATCACCGCCGTCGTCATGCTTGCCGGCGCGGCGCCGGTCGCCGCCGGCGACTGCATGCTGATCGACGATCTCGTGCTAACGAAGCTCTGAATCCGCTCCAAACGCCCAGGGCGTTGACTGGAACTATGCCAAGTGCTACTTGTAGCACATGAGATCCATCGGTGTCCGCGAGCTCCGACAGAACGCGAGTGCTCTCCTTCGCGACGCGGAACGCGGAGTGACGGTGGAGATCACCGATCGCGGTCGGCCCGTTGCGCTTCTGACTCCGCTGCCGAAGGCGAGCCCGATCGAGCAGCTGCGCGCCGCCGGTGACATCGTCGCGGTTCGCGGAGACCTCGATGACGCGCCGCTGCCGCTGGCGCTTCCGAAGGGGAGAAGGCCCCCGTCGCTCGCGCTCGCTCGACTGCGGGCCGATGAGCGTTGACCGCGTCACGTACGTCGATTCGTCCGCGATCGTGAAGCTCGTCGTACGCGAGCCCGAGTCGGCGGCGCTCTCGCGGTTTCTACGGAGACGGAAGCCGCTCGTCTCGAGCGCGCTCTCCCGAGTCGAGGTGGAGCGGGCGTGCATGGCCCTCGGGAACGCGGTGCGAGAACGCTCGCGGGACGTGCTCGGACGACTCGAGCTCGTGCGCATCAATGACCGCGTGCTCGCCATCGCCAGCACGCTTCTCCCTCACGACCTGCGCTCCCTCGACGCCATCCATCTCGCGACCGCGTCGCTCTTCGGGGCGTCGCTCGGAAGTGTCGTCACGTACGACGTCCGCATGGCTGATGCGGCACGTGGGCTCGGATGGCGCATCGCAGCGCCAGAGTGAAGGCCACCCGATGTCTCTTTCTCGTCCTCGTCAGCTCGCGCCGGCGGGGCGCGGTGACCAGCTGTCCGAGGAGGTCGTGCAAGGCGATTCATGTGCCACGACGCCGGTCGGGTGTCTCCCTTCGGGAAAGGGGGGGAGGTCCACCCGATGGACGCCCTGCTTGTCGTAGTGCAACGCTCCGGGCACCA
>JBBRIM010000353.1:0-2089 GCA_038221095.1 Candidatus Limnocylindrales bacterium | reverse complement strand
CGACGACGAGGTTGGCCCGGTCAATCTCGAGGATCCGGTTCATCGCCATGAACGAGATCGTCAGCCCGCCCGCCACCGAGGTGGCACCACCCGAGAGCCCGCTGCCGGCACCGCGGGGCACGACCGGGACGTGGTGGGCGGCGGCCAGCCGCACAAGCTCGGCAACTTCGGCGGTCTCGGTCGGCAGGGCGACTGCGAGCGGCGGCGGCGGCTCGAGATAGGCGGTCTCGTCGCGCCGGTAGGCCTCGAGGTCGAGCGGATCGGTCAGCAGGCGAAGACGAGGGAGGCGAGCGTTGATCGCCCCAAGAAATGCCGATCCCGCCGCTGTCTTCATGCAGGCAGGATACCGAGGCTGGGCTGGGTTGGCCGCCTGGGTCAGCCGCGGGTCTCGCCTGGCCTAGCGGCCGCTCGCGTTCGCGATCGACTCGATCGAGCCGGGGTTCTCGAGCGCCGAGAGGTCGCCTGGGTCCAGGCCCAGGAAGGCGGCCCGGGCAACGCGGCGCATCACCTTGCCGCTCCGCGTCCGGGGCAGGTCCGCGACGGCGACGATCGCCTTGGGCCGGACGGGCTTGCCCAGCTCGTGGACGACCCGGTCACTCACCTCGGCTGCGGTCGCAAAGTCCCAGGTTACGCTCGGCCGGGGCACGCAGAGCACCACGATCGCCTCGCCCTTGACCGGATCGGGGATGCCGATCGCCGCGGCGGCCATCACGGCAGGATGGGCAACCGCGCAGGCCTCGACCTCGGCCGGCCCGATTCGCTTGCCGGCCACCTTGAGCGTGTCGTCGGAGCGGCCGTGGATGTACCAGTAGCCATCGGCGTCGGTCGCGGCCCAGTCGCCGTGCAGCCACAGCCCGGGAATCCGTCGCCAGTAGGCCTCGAGGTAGAGCTCGTCGTCCGGTTCAGCCCAGAAGCCGCGGGTCATTCCCGGCCACGGCTGGCGAATCGCCAGCTCGCCCACGGCTCCGCGGACCGAGGCCCCGGTCAAGTCGACGATGTCGGCGGCCATCCCGATGCACGGCCCGTTGAACGAGGTCGATCGAATTGGCCGGAGGAGGGTGCAACCCAGGATCCCGCCGCTCACCTCGGTCCCGCCGCTGTAGTTGACGATCGGGACGCGGCCGTCTCCGACAACCGTGAACAGCCACTGCCAGGGGTCCGGGTTCCACGGTTCGCCGGTCGAGCCTAGAACCCGCAGGCTGGACCGATCGTGGGCCCGCACGGGTTCGTCGCCGTGGATCCGGAGGGCCCGGATCAACGTTGGGCTGACGCCCATGTGGGTGACCCCGTGGTCGGCGACGAGGGCCCACAGCCGGCCCGGATCGGGCCAGTCTGGCGCGCCCTCGTAGATCACCAGCCGCGCGCCCAGCAGGAGTGCCCCGCTGATCGCCCAGGGTCCCATCATCCAGCCCAGATCGGTGAACCAGGACAGGGCGTCGCCGGCCCGCAGGTCGAACGTGTGGGCGAGGTCCTGGGCCGCCTTGATCGGGAAGCCAGCGTGAACGTGGACGGTGCCCTTCGGCCGGCCGGTCGTGCCCGAGGTGTAGATGACCATGTACGGGCTCTCGGGATCGGTGTCAGGGACGTGGTCGGCCGGGCTGGGCTCACGGGGAGCGGGCTCGCCGTCCTCGGCTGTCTCGGCGACCTCCCAACCGGCGTCCCAGGCGGTCTCGCGCCGGGGATCGAGCCCGAGCTCGGTACCCCGGAACCGATGGACGACGATCACCCGCTGGACCGTCGGGGCGAGGGCAACGGCGTCGTCGGCGACCGACTTGAGCGGGACGACCCCGCCCCGGCGCAGGAACCCATCGGCCGTGACCAGGTGAGTCGCCGCGAAGGCGTTCAGCCGGGCGGCCACGGCCGGCGCGGCATACCCGCTGAAGATCGGCGTGAAGATGGCCCCCAGGCGGCCGAGGGCAAGGACCGCGATGACCGTCTCGGGCAACATCGGCAGGAAGATCCCGACCCGGGTCCCTTGCCCGATCCCGAGACCGGCCAGCCGCCGGCCGGCCAGCCGAGCCGCCCGGTCCAGTTCAGCCCAGGTGTAGCGCCGGATCGTCCCGTCCTCGCCCTCCCAGGCGAGGGCCTC
>JBBRIM010000352.1:0-2093 GCA_038221095.1 Candidatus Limnocylindrales bacterium | reverse complement strand
CCCGGCCGGGCGGCCTGCTGCTGGTCTCGGACCTGTTCCTCCACGGCGAGCCGTTCCGGGGCTTCCACCAGGTCAGCCGTACGCTCGACAACTATCGCCAGTCGCTGGACCAGGCAGGCTTCGATGTCCTGGGCCGGATGCCGATCTTCGTGACCATGCATCCCGCGCTGGACCTGCCGCCGGGCCGCCTGACCCGGTTCGCTACGGACTGGTGGAGCCGCACGGAGCAGCGCCTGATGGACCAGCCCAAACGCGGCTATCGCCTGGGCCGCGTCCTGGGCTGGATCGATCGGAGCCTGACCAAGGTCAGTTGGGGCGGTCCGTCGACCGAGCTGCTCGTCGCCCGGCGGCGAACCTCCTAGGCGCGGCTGGCAGGCAGGGCCCACGAGAGCGGCCATGCTAGGCTACCGGCCGTATGGCAACCACGACCGGGGCGCTGCGCCGGACCAAGACCCGGGCGCGCCCGGGGGCCCTCAAGCTGGTCGCCGAGGGCCTCAGCGAGATCTGGTCACGGCGCCAGCTGGCGCGTTACCTGGTCCAGGCGGACATGATCAAGCACGGCGCCAACACCGTGCTGGGCAACATCTGGTGGGTCCTGGATCCACTCCTCCAGATGGCCATCTACGTCATCTTCGTGTCGGTGATCCTGCAGCGCGGCGGCGCGGACTACCCGCTCTTCGTGTTCGCGGCGATCCTGCCCTGGAAGTGGTTCTCGACCAGCATCAATGACGCCATCCTGTCGGTAACGTCGCGCGAAGCGATCATCAAGCAGGTCAAGTTCCCCACGATCGTGCTGCCCGTGGCGGCCACGGTCAGCGGCGTGGTCAGCTTCGTGTTCGGCCTGATCCCGCTGATCGGGATGATGGTCGCCTTCTACCCGGGCCGGTTGTCACCATTCCTGTTGCTCATCCCGGTCGTGGCCTTCGTCCAGTTCTTCTTCACCCTGTCGCTGTGCATCGCGGCCGCGGCGATCAACGTCTTCTTCCGGGACCTGGGCAACCTCGCCCGCCACTTCCTGCGCCTGTGGTTCTACCTTTCGCCGGCCCTCTACGCCACGACGGCCCTGAACCCGGACAAGTACGGCCTGATCGCCCAGATCTACCGGCTCAATCCGTGGGTCTACCTGTTCGAGTCGTACCACAACGTGATCTACGGCGGCGCCAGCGGGCGGCCGGAGATGCCTGACTTCGTGGGCCTCGGCGCCGTGCTCGTCTTCTCGTGCATCCTGATCGGCTTCACGACCCTCATCTTCAAGCGGCTCGAGCCGGCCTTCGCCAAGGTCATCTGAGATGGTGTCGCTGCTGGGCAGGCGTCGTTCCGAGGTGAATCCGGGCGGTAAGGCCGTTCCGGCCGACCCCGGCTACATGATGGATGTCCAGGGTCTGGGCATCCGCTACGACCTGCGCCTGAGCAGGAAGACCACGATCCGGGGCGCCTTCCGGAATCTCACCCGGATCTCGCGCGAGGATCGCTCGTTCTGGGCGCTCAGGGACGTCAGCTTCCGGGTGGCCCACGGCGAGAGCCTGGCGATCATCGGCCCGAATGGCGCCGGCAAGAGCACCCTGCTCCAGGTGATGGCCGGAATCCTCACGCCCAGCGAGGGCACCATCGAGGTGGTCGGCAACATCTCCAGCCTGCTGACCCTGGGCGCCGGCTTCGATCCCGAGCTGAGCGGACGGGACAACGTCCTGCTGGCCGGGGCGTTCATGGGCATCAAGGACCGGGAGATGCGCGACCGGCTGGGCGGGATCATCGAATTCGCCGATATCGGGCAGTTCATCGACGCCCCGATCCGGACCTATTCGACGGGCATGAAGGCGCGCCTGGGGTTCTCGATCGCGACCGCCGTCGACCCCGACGTCCTGATCATCGACGAGGTCCTGGGCACCGGCGACGCGGTCTTCCGGGTGAAGAGCCAGCGGCGGGTGGCGGAGCTGGCCAAGGCGGCCAAGGGCATCGTCCTGGTGACCCACGACCTGCACTGGGCCGAGGAGTTCTGCAACCGGGCGATGCTCCTGGAGAAGGGCCGGATCATCGCCGAGGGCAATCCGGCCGAGGTCGTGGCGCTCCATCGCGAGCGCTCGGATCGGGCG
>JBBRIM010000351.1:0-2105 GCA_038221095.1 Candidatus Limnocylindrales bacterium | reverse complement strand
CACGTGCCGCCTCGTCGGCCGTGAGCCCTCCCGTCAGGACATGGTTGAGGATGAACAGGCGGTGCTGGGCTCGGGCGTCCAAAGTGATGATCTCCCTCGTCTCCATGCGATCGAGGGTGACAAAATCACTGGCCGCTTAGCCCGGATCCACCGAGGCTCTCCGTCTGACGGCCTGACGACGACCGCGGGAGGCGTTCGGACCCGGGTTGCCGTCATCCGTGAGCCCAAGACAGGGTCGGTGAGGGGCGGACGGCGACCGATCAGGCCCACGAAGGCTCCGTGGACGACCCACAGCCGGTTTCTTCGCAGGCTCCCGCCAGCCCCAGAGCGGCGAGAGGACCAGGCGATGGGTCAGGCGAGGCGCGGGATCGCCCGAAGGCTGGCAAGCGCGGCGCGCCAGCCGATGGCCCACGGCCAGCGCGCCGGCAGATGGAGGGTCAGCCGCCGAGCCGAGCGGGTCAGCCGGCCGACCAGGCCGAACAGCCGGCGGCGGAGGGTCTTGGTCGTGACGATCCCTGCACCGAGACCGATCCGGGCCGTCCAGCGGGCGAGGTTGTGGGCCATGACCTGGACGGCCAGCCAGGCGCCGTTGGCGGCGAACCTGCCCGACGGCAGGTGGTTGAGCCCCATGCCGTACTTGAGGTCGCGGATCGCGTTCTCGATCTCGGCGTGGCGGCGATGGTCGGCCTCGAGGCTGACCGTCTCGCCGTCGCGGTCGGTGATGAAGGCGTGGTAGTCATAGAGGGTCAGCAGGGCGAGCTGGGAGCCCGGGGTCGGCTTCACCCGCCGGACGATGAGCCGGACCGGGACGGCGTCCTTCTCCGAGGCGAACGGCGTGTACGTCGTCTCGGCCACGTCGGCCCCGTCGTCGATCCAGTACGGGATCGGGGTCCAGGCGTCCTCGGGGATCGCCTCGATGAGCCGGCGGACCGAGGGGTGCTGGCGGATCGTGATCGAGAAGCGGACGTCCATCGCCCGGCAGACCGCGACGACGGCATGGGCGTAGAAGCCGCTGTCGGCCCGGACGGTGAGCTGTCCGCTCGCGCCGGCGCCTCTGACCCGGCCGATCGTCTCGCGCAGGAAGTGACCGGCGCTCCGGCCGCTGTTGGCGTTGCCGCCGCGGAGCCTTGCCATGAGGATGTCACCCGTGCCGGCGGCGACGGCGAGGAGGGGGTGGTAGCCCCGCACGCCGGTGTGGCTGAAGCGGGTGCCACCCTCCTTGGCCAGGCCGTACGTCTCGCAGATCGTCGAGTCGAGGTCGATCGTGAACGGCTCGGCCCCGGGACCCGCCCCGGCCGCGAAGGCCCGGGCGAGGAGCTCCCGGCTGACGCGGTCGAGCTGGCGCACGTGGCCCCAGCGGAAGCTGCGCAGGAACGTGCCCAGGGTGGACGCCGCCTTCACGGTGAAGCCCAGGATCCGGCTGGTGCCGCCGGCCCGCAGGGCGTTCGCATCGTCGATGCAGTCGCCGCCAGCGAGGGCCGACATGACCAGGGTCAGGAGCTTGTCGCCAGCATTGGCCGCGCCGGCTGCCCGGCCGAGGTTGAGGTGCTCGCTCACGAGCTCGCGCAGGCCGAGGTGGTTGGCGAGGGTGGCTGGCAGGAGGAGCCCCGCGTCGGCCACGAGGCGGTCGTCGTCGAAGGCCGTGTCAAGGCGGTCGAGGCTGTGCGAAGATCGCATCAATCAGGTGCTCCTCTGCTTGGGCTTGATGGGTCGTCTTCAACGCCATCTTCCCAGTTCAGATGGGCACCTGATTCGTCGTTTCAGCGGGTCGTCAGCTGCGGCTCATCGGTGGATCCGGGCTAAGGAGCAACGGAAACATGAGACTCGATTACAGGCACGAACTTCCCGAGGCCTCAAGGGCGATGAGCGAGCTCGAGCGCGTCGTCGAGGCAAGCACCCTGGACCCGAGACTGCGCGAGCTCATCAAGCTCCGCGCCTCGCAGATCAATGGCTGCGCCTACTGCGTGGACATGCATACCAAGGATGCCCAGGCGATGGACGAGAAGCCGCAGCGGCTTCACCTCGTCGCCGTCTGGCGCGAGGCGCCTGTCTTCAGCCCGCGCGAGCGAGCGGCCCTCGCCTGGACCGAAGCACTCACCCTCCTG
>JBBRIM010000350.1:0-2108 GCA_038221095.1 Candidatus Limnocylindrales bacterium | reverse complement strand
TGCGCGGGCGAACATGCGCCCGGGGGACCGCTCATTGAGGATGAGCGCCACAGCGAGCCCCAGCATGAGGCCGATGGCCGCGGACGGAACGACGTACATGACCGTCTGCAGGGCCGACTGGATGAAGACTGGGTCCGAGGTCACTTTGAGCCAGTTGTCGAGCCCGACGAAGCGCCCGATCCCTCCGGGGACGGTGGAGCGCCCGGAGACGGTCAGCACAAGCGAGTAGGCGATCGGGTAGCCGACGAGCCCCACGAATATGATCGCCGTCGGACCCAGGAAGAGCGCCGCGTAGGCTTGGTTCTCCCGGCGGATCGTCAACCTGCTCAGCCAGTTGCCTCGGGCGGCGCGGACGGGGGGCTCGGCGGTCATTTGGCCGCGACCGTGCTTCGCTCGCCTGTCGAAGGGTCGAAGAACAAGAGCTGCGATCGGACAAGCCCGACCTGGACGACGTCGCCCACCCGCACCCCGGCGTCCGGCACAAGCCGCACGCGCAGGCTCGTGCCGCCGACCGCCACCGTGGCGTAGTCGTCCGGGGCGATGACCTCGGTTAGCGTGACCGTGCCCGCGACCCCCGGTCGTTCCTGGTCCGACTCTACGTAGACGCCCTCCGGCCGGACCCCCAGCACAGTCGCCCCGGGCGCCGGCATCGCGTCGCTCGGTCCTACCTCGATGCGGATCGGCCCGGCCTGGAACCACGCCGTCCCATCCACGACCTCGAGCAGCCCATCGATGAAGTTCATCGGCAGGCGGCCGACGAACGAGGCCACGAAGCGGTTCGCCGGCCGCCGATAGACCTCGCCCGGCGCGGCGAATTGCTGGACGGACCCACGAGCCAGCACGACGACGCGGTCGCTCATCGCCTCGGCGTCGTCCTGGTCGTGCGTGACGTAGATGAACGTGGCCCCGAGCTGGGCGTGCAGTCGCTTGAGCCACTCGCGGGTTGTCGCGCGGAGGTTGGCGTCGAGGTTGCTGATCGGCTCGTCCAGCAGGAACAGCCGGGGCTTGCGGACGATTGCCCGAGCCAGCGCAACCCGCTGACGCTCGCCGCCACTAAGGGCCCTGGGGTGCCTGTCTAGCTTGTCCCGGATGTCTAGCATCTCGGCGACCTCGTCGACATGGCGCTCGCGTTCCGGCCTGCGGATGCCCCTGAGCATGAGCGGGAAGGCGATGTTGTCGCGGACCGTCATGCTCGGGTAAAGCCCGTAGGTCTGGAAGACCATCGCGATGTCCCGTCGCTCGGGCGTGACCTGGGTGACGTCCTCCCCGTCGAAGAAGATCCGTCCGGAGGTCACCTCCTCGATCCCCGCGATCATCCGCAACAGCGTGCTCTTGCCCGAGCCGGATGGCCCGAGGACGCACGTGAACTCGCCGTCGGCGAAGACGAGATTTGTCTCGTTCAGGGCGTTGGCGCCACCCCGATACACCTTGCGCAGCCGATCTAGCGTGACTTCTGCCCTTGGGTGGACGAACTCCCAAGGGGCGAGCGAACGTGGTCCGCGGAGCGGGCAGCGGTAGAGGAGCGGAGCCTACGCGTCCGACTGGGCGCCTGTCAACGTGGACATGACAGATTGGCTGTTCTGTTTACTCTGACCCCACACAGCCGCTGCCCACGCCTATACTGGTGGTGGTGCCGCCTCGGCGCTCGCATGGGAGCAGCGGCACCAGCGAATGCACCTGTTCCTCCAGCGGGGGCGTGGCGGCCCGCAGCGACAGACCGGGACTCGTGGCCAGTGGCCGAGCCCGTCGCTCCCCGACATCGGATCCGTCTATGCTCCGGGGATCAGCGACGAGACTCGGCGAGCAGGTCAAGGCAACGGCGCGAGAGGTGGTCGATGGAACCGGTCAGACGGAGGCGCGCCCACGGCGGCGTCCAGCCGCCTGGGACGACCACGACCAGTGGGACGGCTCCTCGATCGTCTGGACGCGGGGCCCCTGCGAGCGGAGACACGACGCCCGGCGACGCCGACAACCAGCTGGGGCGCCGCTTGCGCCAGCTGCGAACGGATCGGGGCCTGACGCTGCAGGCCCTGGCGACGCGGGCGGGCGTGACCCGGAGCTTCCTTAGCAGCGTGGAGCGCGGCCGAGGTTATCCCTCGATCCCCGTC
>JBBRIM010000349.1:0-2121 GCA_038221095.1 Candidatus Limnocylindrales bacterium | reverse complement strand
CTCTCCGGAGCCGCTGCCGAACCAGTCCTGGATGATCCGCGGCCACGTGTATTGGCGCTCGCCGATCCGGACGCCGCCGCGCTCTTCCAAGACATCGGGACCGTCCGCCGCATAGAGCGCGCGAGCCCAGGACACGAGCTGAGCGCGCGCGTCGGCAGCCGCCCGCTGGATCGCCAGGCCCATGACCGTCGTCGTCCGGCTGGCGCCCGTCGATCGGTCGTACGAGACGAGGGCGGTGTCGCTGTTCACGAGGCGCACTGCCCGAAGGTCCACCGCGAGCTCGGCGGCCGCGATCTGCGCTAAGACCGTCGAGGATCCCTGCCCCAGTTCCGAACTCCCGGTCATGACGACAACAGAACCATCCGCCAGGACACGGACGACGCTCGTGCTGGTAGGTTCCGCACCCGCGTCCGACGCGGAGATCGCCAGGCCCAAACCGCGACCGGGCTCGGCTGGGATTGTCCACCCGATCGCCTCCTCCGCCAGCCGCACATCGTCGAGCAGATCGGCGTCCATGCCGCGCGCGCCCGGCCACGTCCGCTCGTGTCTCCGGAGAAGGTTCCGCCGACGCAGCTCCAGCGGATCGATGCCGAGCCGAGCCGCCGCCTCGTCGAGCTGCGACTCGCCGGCAAACACCGCCTGCGGCGCTCCGAGGCCGCGGTACGAAGCGCCCGGCGCCGTGTTCGTGTAGACGGTCAACGCCTCGACACTGAGGGCCGGGATCCGGTACGGGCCGCCGAGTCGCCTCGCCGCCCGACCCGCCACCCGAGGCGTGTTCTCGGCGTACGCGCCGGTGTTCAGCCAGATCGTCGCACGACGGCCGCGGATCCTGCCGTCGGAATCGAATGCCGACCGGAGCCGGATCCGCGCGGGCACGCTGCGCCCGGTCAGGATTGACTCCTCCACGGACAGGGCCAGCCGGACCGGTCGTCCAGCGCGCAGGGCTAGCGCCGCCGTCAACGGCTCGATCTTCGCGTAGCCCTTGCTTCCGAAGCCCCCGCCGACATATGGGATCGAAACCCGGACTGATGAGAGCGGCAGGTTGAAGCAGCGGGCGAGCTCTGCCTGGACCATGAACGGGTGCTGGGCCGAGGTCACGACGGTCAGGCCCTGATCGTCGAACGCCGCGAGCGTCGTGTAGGGCTCCATGGCGTAGGCATATGCCGACGGGTAGTCGTACGTGCTGTCGAGCACGAGCGCCGCCCCCGCAAACGCGGCCTCGATGTCGCCCCAGGCATGTTCGGTCCGCGTACACAAATTCGGATGTGTCTGCCGGATCGCCTCGGTCTCGCCTCCGTAGGCGCCGCGCTCGGCGATCGCCGAATGGACCGCCGGCCCGTCCTCGGCCAAGGCGTCCAGGGAGTCCGTGATGAACGGCAGGGGCTCGTAGTCCACCGCAATCAGCTCGAGCGCCTCGTCGGCCGCAAGGAGGCTTTCGGCGACCACGCCAACGACAGGCTCGCCCGCGTAGCGGACAGTATCGATGGCGATCAAGGGATGATCGCGAACGGCGTGCCCGAACAAGAGGTTGACGTCGGGCAGATCCGCCGCAGTCACGACGACCACGACGCCCGGTACCCGGCGGGCGGCTTCGACGTCGATTGCCCGGATCCGAGCATGCGGGTAGGGGCTCCGCAGGATCTTGGCGTGGCACATACCGGGCCACGTGACGTCGACTGTATACTCGGCCGAACCCGTCACCTTGGCTCGCCCGTCCCGTCGAGCCACTGACTCGCCAATCGGCCATGGCGCCGCGGGCAGGCCTGGATCCACCGCGTGCTCGGTCACAGTGTCAACAGCCGTCCGAACCCCGAATGGGCGTCTTCACCCCGGCCATCCGAAGCGAGTTCCAGAAGGTGGCGAGGCTGCTCGACGTGACCGGTACGCCGAGGTCTTCCTCGAGCGGCTCGATCACCGCGAACGTCCGCACCCCGCCGCAGGAGATGAACAAGGCCTCGGCGCCCGGGGCCTGGGCGAAGACGCGCTTGCCGAGCTGGTAAACACCGATCCGGGCCCGCCAGCCGTAAATAACTTCCCCTTTGCTATATGCCCCGCGAATCCGTGCGTCGCGGAATTGGAGCGACACACCGCTCAAGTCTACGCATCCATGTCGAATTCATT
>JBBRIM010000348.1:0-2153 GCA_038221095.1 Candidatus Limnocylindrales bacterium | reverse complement strand
CACCCGGACCAGCCGGTTGACGCCCGGCATCAGGGCCGAGTCGTCGTCGTCGCCGCGCTGGATCTCGCGGATCTCGATCACCTTGCCCCGCTCACCGTGGGGCAGGCGGAGCGAGCTGTCCTTCACCTCGCGGGCCTTCTCTCCGAAGATCGCCCGAAGGAGGCGCTCCTCGGCGGTCAGCTCGGTCTCGCCCTTGGGCGTGATCTTGCCGACCAGGATGTCGCCCGGGGCGACCTCCGCACCGACGTACACGATGCCCTGCTCGTCGAGGTCCTTGAGCGACTCCTCGCCGACGTTCGGGATGTCCCGGGTGATCTCCTCGGGGCCGAGCTTGGTGTCGCGGGCCTCGATCTCGTGCTTCTCGATATGGATGCTGGTGAACAGGTCGTCCCGGACGAGGCGGTCGCTGATCACGATCGCGTCCTCGTAGTTGCCGCCCTCCCAGCTCATGAACGCAACCAGCACGTTCCGGCCGAGGGCCAGCTCGCCGAGGTCGGTCGAGCTGGAGTCGGCGATCGGGTCGCCAGCGCCAACCCGGACGCCGACATCGACGATCGGGCGCTGGTTGATACAGGTGCCCTGGTTGCTTCGGACGAACTTGCTGAGGACGTACTCGTCCAGCTCGCCGGCGTCCGTCTCGACCTGGATCCGCTCGGCCGTGACGCTGGTCACGACCCCGGCATGGCGGGCGATCAGGACCTGGCCGGAGTCCTGCGCGGCGCGGACCTCCATGCCGGTGCCCACGATCGGGGCCTCGGGCTCGAGCAGGGGCACCGCCTGGCGCTGCATGTTCGAACCCATCAGGGCGCGGTTGGCATCGTCGTGCTCGAGGAAGGGGATCAGGGCCGTGGCGACCGAGACGACCTGCTTGGGCGAGACGTCCATGTATTCGATCTGGCTGGGCCGCGCCTCGGGGAACTGGTCGCGGTAGCGCGATGGGATCCGCTCGGCGAGGAAGTGACCGACGGCGTCGAGCGGCGCGTTGGCCTGGGCGACGACGTGCTGCTCCTCTTCGTCGGCTGCGAGGTACTCGATCTCGGCGGTCACGATCGGCCGGATCGGGAAGGCCTGGGCCTTCTGCTTCTTGAGCTCCGCTGCGGCCCCGGCATCGAGCTTCCCGCCGGCCTTGACGACCACGCTGCCGTCCTTGGCCACGAGGTCGACACCCGCCTCGAACTCGGTCAGGCGGGGATCGTCGAAGGCGACTGTCCGCTTGACCTTGCGATAGGGCGTCTCAATGAAGCCGTAGCTGTTGATCCGGCCGTAGGTGGCCAGCGAGCCGATCAGGCCGATGTTCGGACCTTCCGGCGTCTCGATCGGGCAGATCCGGCCGTAGTGGCTGTGGTGGACGTCGCGCACGTCGAAGCCGGCTCGCTCCCGGGAGAGGCCGCCCGGTCCAAGGGCCGACAGGCGGCGCTTGCTGGTCAATTCGGCCAGCGGGTTGGTCTGGTCCATGAACTGGGAGAGCTGGCTGCCGCCGAAGAACTCCTTCATGGCGGCCACGACCGGCCGGATGTTGATCAGGGCGTTGGGCGTGGCCTTGTCGATCTCCTGGATCGTCATCCGCTCGCGGACGACCCGCTCCATCCGGAGGAGGCCGATCCGGAACGCGTTCTGGATCAGCTCACCGTTGGCCCGGATCCGGCGATTACCGAGGTGGTCGATGTCGTCGGCGCCCCAGCGCTGCTCGGACGGAGCCTTGGCGGCCTCGATATTGAGCTCGATCAGGTGACCGACGATCGCAGCGATGTCCTCACGGGTGATCGTCCGCTCGTCGCGCTTGAGCTCGATGCCCATCCGACGGGTGACCGGGTCCAGCTTCTTGTTGAACTTGTAGCGACCGACCCGGCCGAGGTCGTATCGGCGGAAGTTGAAGAAGAGGCTCTCGACCAGCTGGCGGGCGTTGTCGCCGGTGGGCGGATCGCCCGGCCGGAGCTTCTTGTAGACCTCGATCAGGGCCTCGTGCTGGTTCTTGGAGAGGTCCTTGTCGAGGGTGGCGGCAACGTACGGATGATCCGGGTCCGTGTCCACGTTGGTGAACAGGCCGGCGATCTCCTCGTTCGTCTCGAAGCCGACCGCCCGGAGCAGGGTGGTTGCCGGGATCTTGCGCTTGCGATCCACCTTGACCGACAGGAGGTCCTTGTTGCTGGTCT
>JBBRIM010000347.1:0-2160 GCA_038221095.1 Candidatus Limnocylindrales bacterium | reverse complement strand
GGGTGTGAACACCGACACCAGCGACTACCTCGGCGTGTACTCGACGATAGCGGCGCCGAATGGGTGCGATCCCGGGACGGCGCCGGGAGTCGGCCCCACACCGCCAGACCTCAATGCCTGGTACAAGAGCCACAAAGGTCTGCAGGTGACGTCGAAGCCCGTCACGGTCGGCGGGCGCCGCGGCTTCGTCCTGGAGATCCGGATGCGCGACGACTGGACGAAGGCCTGCTCGTACTCGGATGGCCATCCCGTCGTGCCCCTGGTCGTCGGAACCGGCCAGACGGGCCTCGATCACAACATCGGGCCCGGACGGGCTTGGCGGCTCTACCTCCTCGACAATGCCGGCGGCACGATGGCCATCGAGGTGGTAGCCATCGCGGATCCAGGCGACCTCGACGCGTACGCCAAGATCGCGGAGGCGATGGTCTTCGGCCCGTAGGTCGCGGCGCGATCGCAAGCGTCGTGCAGCGAACTCAGAGTCGTGCGCGCTCGCTCGGCGTCATCAGCGACTTTCCCGCTCCGGGATTACTCCGGCTTGTCGCCGAAGATCGTGTAGTGCCAGTCCTTTTCGGCCTCGCCAGTCAGCTCGATCATCACGTGCTTGACCTGGGTGTACTCCTCGAATGAGTAGCTCGACATGTCCTTGCCGAAGCCGGACTGCTTGAAGCCGCCGTGGGGCATCTCGCTGGTCACCATCAGGTGGTCATTCACCTGGACGTGCCCGAAGTTGAGCAGTCGAGCGGCGTCCATTGCCCGAAAGACGTCGCGCGTCCAGATCGAGGCGGCCAGCCCATACTTCGTGTCGTTGGCCAGCTCGATCGCCTCGGCGTCGGTATCGAACGGCAGCACGCACAGGACCGGTCCGAACACCTCCTGCTGGACAATCTCGCTGTCCTGGGCGGCATCGGCGATGAGGGTCGGGCGGTAGAACGCGCCGTCGGGAAAGCCGGCAATGTCCGGCCGGCCGCCGCCGGTCACGACCGTCGCACCGGCCGCCCTGGCCCGCTGCACGAACCCGTCTACGCGGTCCACCTGGGCCTGGTTGATCAGCGTGCCGAGGTCAGTCGCGGGATCGAACGGGTCGCCGATCCGGACGCTCTCGAAGAGTTCCTTGGTCCGGGCAAGGAACGGGCCGTACAAACTCCGATGGACATAGGCCCGGGTTGCCGCCGTGCAATCCTGGCCAGCGTTGGTCAGGGCACCCGCGGTGGCACCGCGTGCGGCAGCCTCGAGGTCCGCGTCTGCCGAGACGATGAAGGGGGCCTTGCCGCCGAGCTCGAGGTGAACCCGCTTGACGTTGCCGGCCGCGAGGGCCTGGATCTTCTTGCCGGTTTCCGAGTCTCCGGTCAGGCTGATCAGGTCCACGTCGGGGTGGGCGGCCAGCGCTGCCCCGACGACATCGCCGCGGCCGGTGATGACGTTGAGAACCCCATCCGGCAACCCGGCCTCGCGGGCAAGTTCGGCCAGGCGGACGGTGGTGAGCGGCGTCGCCGAGGCCGGTTTGAGGACGACCGAATTGCCCGCCGCGAGGGCCGGCCCGATCTTCCAGATCGCCATCCACATCGGGTAGTTCCAGGGGGCAACCTGGGCGCACACCCCGATCGGCTCACGGCGGACCATGCTCGTGTGCGATCCGCTGTACTCGGCCGCAGCCTTGCCTTCCAGGTGCCGGATCTGGGTCGCGAAGAAGCGCAGGTTGTCCGAGGCGAACGCGAAGTCGGACTCCCGGCGCAGCTTGTACGAGGTTCCGGTCTGGAGCGTCTCGAGGTGGGCCAGCTCATCGGCGTGCTCGTCGAGGAGGTCACCCAGCCGATTCATGATCGTCACCCGGGCCGGCATCAGCATGTTGCGCCAGCGTCCGTCACGGAACGAGGCGCGAGCCGACGCCACGGCCCGGTCCACGTCGGCGGTCGTGCCCGCCGGGACGCGTCCCACGAGCCCGCCCGTGGCGGGGTTGTGGACCTCGAGCCAGGCTCCGTCGGACGCCTCGGACGAGCGCCCGTCGATGAACATGGGGAAATCGCGGGCTACGGCAACGGCCATGGGATTGGCCTCCTCGGGCTGATTCCGACTGGGCCGAGAGTCTAGCGCACGCCCCTCGGGTGCCTAGCCCCGGGCTCGCTCCACGAGTTGCCGGGCGAACCCCTGGAAGGCAAGGTC
>JBBRIM010000346.1:0-2169 GCA_038221095.1 Candidatus Limnocylindrales bacterium | reverse complement strand
GATGACAAGGGCGGACGCCATACCGGACTGGGCCAGAACCGTGCCGAGGGCAGACCCCGCGATGCCCATGTGCAGGCCGTAGACGAACATCAGGTTGAGCGCGATGTTGCTGCTGAATCCCACGACAGATGCGACCAATGGCGTTCTCGTGTCTTGCAGTCCGCGCAGGACTCCGGTTACGGCCAGGACGACCAACATCGACGGTATGCCGATCGCCGACACCCGCAGGTACGTCACTGCCTGCGCCAACGCGGCAGGGGATGCCCCGAAGAGAGCGCACAGTGGTGCGGCAAACACAGCGACGAGTGCTCCGGTGACGATGCCGATCGCAACCGCCAGCCACATCCCGTCCACGCCGGCTCTGACGGCACCTTGTTCAGAACCGGCTCCGACCTGTCGGGCGACGATCGAGGTGGTCCCGTAGGCGAGGAAGACGAAGATGTTGGCGGCAGTGATCAGCGCTGCGCTGGCGATGCCGAGACCGGCCAGCTGGATTGTGCCCAGGTGTCCGATGATCGCCGAGTCGGCCAGCAGGAAGAGTGGCTCCGCGACGAGGGCGAGGAACGCCGGCACGGCCAGGCGCAGGATCTCACGCCGCTGGCTGCCGGGCTGCCCGGAGGACTCGCGGGGATCGCGCGACAGATTGCCGGGATCGCCCGACATGTTCCGACTGCGGTTCACCCTCGCAGACTAAAGGCCGGCGAATATCTCCCAAGCCGGCGGTATACCGCGGTCGCGGGCCTCGATGCTGGCACCGGCCGTCACGCCAGGTTCTTGAGCGCCTCTCTGCGGGAGAGTGGTGAGAGCTGGGGGCTGAGCTGTTCGACGGTGCGACGAACCCAGTCGGCGGCCTCGGTGCTGGAATGGGCGTACTGACGCAGCGACCAGCCGATTGCCTTGCGAATGAAGAACTCTCGGTCGGTCACGTTGGGCGTGATGCAGTCGAGGAGAAGTGGCAGGTCAGTCTCGTCCTTGCTCGAGAGCTGACTGAGGATGGCGGCCCGGCGCACCCACATGTTGTCTGCGATCGCCCATGAACGCATCCGTTCTGCTTCGGTCTCAGGGTGTGCGCGCAGGACCGGCCCGACCCGGCCGGCGGCGATCTCATCAACGAAGTCCCACCACGCGCCCGTTTCGATCAGATAGAGGTAGAGGGGCATGGCCGAGCGGTCCTGCGCCCACGACCGGTACAAGCGGTGCCCGGAGATGGCCAGGGCGGCGTAGCGCTCCTCCCGGAACTGCGCGCCGTCCCAGAGCCTGCGAACCGTCGCCTCCCACTCGTCGCGGGCGAGCAGGCGGTATGCCGGGTCGGCCAGGAGCGGCTTCAACGTGGCTTTGAGGTGAGGTGCGCGAATGCCACGGAAGGGCATCGCGGACTTCATGTATGCCTGCTGACCCCTGGCCCGGTCAGCGTCGCCGACCTGCTCCAGCACCCGGCATACGGCATCGCCCAGGTCGCCTCGCACCATCCCCGTCACGTGCACGCCGTCCCGGAGTCAGCCGGCGAGCAGTTCGTCCAGGCGGTCGTAGCCCTCGCGAACGCCCTCCTCCATGCCGCTGGACACGAACGCGTCGCGGTCCTCGAAGGAGTCGACCAGCGACGTCGCCCCAAGACGGGTCCGGCCATCGCCGAGGTCCTCGAAAGTCAGCTTCTCGAGTGCGACGCCATCGGGCTGGCCGTCGAACGTGAAGGTCTGGACGATCAGCTCGTCCGGGCGCACCTCGTGAAAGCAGCCGTGGAAACCGAACTCGTTGCCGTCGCTCATGTGCACGTAGCGGTAGGACCCACCCGTGCGGCAGTCGTAGTGGTCAATCCGCATCTCGTGGCGGCGGGGCCCGAGCCACCTGGCCACGAGCTCGGGGTCGGTGTGAGCCCTGAAAACCTTCGACGGCGGTGCGTCGAACTCCCGGATGATGCGGACGAGGGGGACGTCGGGATCGGAGGAGATCTCGGTTTCGTGAGTGCGGGAGGTGGAGATCTCAATGCTCCTGTCTCGGGGTGATCGGGGAGGTGGCAGCCCTGCTCGGCCGTTCTCCATGCGCTTCGCGGTTAGCTGCAGACAACCTAAGATCTGGGGGCTGTCCTTGTCACTGCGGGAGAGGTGGGACGGCGCGCCGTCGAGACGCCGAAACTTTCTTTTGTCCACAGGGGTGTGGACCATGTCAATG
>JBBRIM010000345.1:0-2189 GCA_038221095.1 Candidatus Limnocylindrales bacterium | reverse complement strand
CCTCTTTCGAGAAGGCAGCAGCGCGCCGCTGCGCGTCCTCGACGGGGTGCCGATCGCGGATGGTCCCGGCTGGCGGATTCGCCTGGCCGAGGCTCGCGATCGAAGCGCCGCCGAGGCATTCCGGGGCGCCTACCTCGAGGCACTCGTCCCGGTCGAGGCAGCCAGCGCCGGCTCGAGCGGCGCTCAGGCGTGGCTGTGGCACGAGGTGATGGGGCTCCTGGTCCTCGGCCGCGACGGAGAGGAGCTCGGTAGCGTGACCGACATCTACCGGGTTGCCGAGAACGACGTCTACGTCGTGCGCGGTCCGCGCGGTGAGTTCGATGTACCGGCCGTGCGCGACTTCGTCGTCTCGCTGCAGCCCCGGGACGGGACGCTCGTGATCGATGCCGAAGCGCTCGACCTGCCGCCGGTCCGCCCGGTCCGACCGTACCGGGCGCCGCGACCGCGCAAGGGCGACGCAGCCCGGGCAGCCGCCGCCGAGACACTTGCCACCGGGCCGACTGCCGAGGATCCGGGTGCGCAGCCCGATTCCGCCAGCGCTCCAGAGGCCTGAATCCGGCGATGGCCCTCGAGATCGAGATCATCACGCTCTTCCCGGCGATGATCGCCGGCCCGCTGTCGGACAGCATTCCCGGTCGGATCCAGCAGCAGGGCCTGGCCACGGTCCGGGTTCATGACCTGCGTGAGTGGGGCCTTGGCCGGCATCGGTCGGTCGACGACAGCCCGTACGGCGGCGGCGCCGGAATGATCTTTCGAGCCGAACCGGTGGCGGCCGCCGTGGCCCAGCTGCGTCGGCCCGACTCAACCGTGATCCTGCTCGATCCGGGCGGCGAGGTCTTCAGCCAGGCGCGGGCCGGCGACCTGGCCGGTCGTCCCCACCTGATCTTCATCTGCCCGCGCTACGAGGGGATCGACGAGCGGATCCGGTTCCTCGTTGATCTCGAGCTGTCGATCGGGGACTTCGTGCTGACCGGTGGCGAGCTGCCGGCCCTGGTCGTGATCGACGCCCTGATTCGGCTCCTGCCCGGGGCAATCGATGCTGCCTCGACCACCGAGGAGTCGTTCGCCGACGGACTGCTCGAATATCCCCAGTACACCCGGCCGCCGGTCTTCGGGGGCCGTGAAGTCCCGGCCATCCTGTCCAGTGGCGATCACGCTGCGGTCCGACGCTGGCGTCGACGGGAGGCCATCCGGCGAACAATGGAGCGGCGGCCCGACCTGCTCGCGAATCGGGCGCTCGACCTAGAGGACCTGGTTCTCCTGGCCGAGATCGAGGCGGAACGCGGTCCGGCCAACTGACCCGGAGTCGATCGCAGGGCGGAGCCGTGCTAGACTGCGCCGTCGGTCGTGAGGCCGGCCCGACGCCGATGCCATCCTGGCGCAGCCAGGCTGCGCCAAGAAGACGCAAGGAACCGCAGTGACCCTACTCGATGAGATTGTCCTGGGACAGATTCGAACCGACCTGCCCGCTCTTGCCCCGGGCGACCGGGTCAAGGTTCATGCCAAGGTCGTCGAGGGTACCCGCGAGCGGATCCAGGTCTTCGAGGGCGACGTGATGCGCCTCCGGGGCGGCGGGGTCACCCGTTCGATCACCGTCCGCCGGATCGCCAGCGGTGTTGGCGTCGAGCGCACGTTCAAGATCAACAGCCCGCGGATCGACAAGATCGAGGTTCTCCGCCACCAGCAGGTCCGTCGGGCCCAGCTCTACTTCCTGCGCGACCGGGTGGGCAAGGCCGCCACGCTGCGCGAACGCCGCAATCCCTAGCTCCCTGGTCCGCCGCCCCGTCCCACGCCCCGCCCGAAACGGCGGGGTTTCTGATTCCACCCCGCCTCGAAGCGGCCGCGGCTGGGCAACTCCGCAAGGCCGGCCTCGTCGCTAGACTCTGGCGGATGGTCAGCCAGGTTCCGACCCTTCGCTACGAGCGCACCTTCTGGCGCGACGGACTCGAGCGGATTGTGGGTGTCGACGAAGTCGGCGTGGCGCCAACCTGCGGGGCGGTCGTCGCGGCGGCCGTGATCATGGCGCCGAACTGCCGGCGGATCCCCGGTGTGCGCGACTCGAAGACGCTGTCGGCCGCCCAGCGCGAGCGCCTTGCCCCGATCATCCGGCGTCGGGCACTGGCGATCGGGATCGGGGCGGCCTCGGTGGCCGAGATCGATCGGCTCAACATCTACCACGCGACCCACCT
>JBBRIM010000344.1:0-2207 GCA_038221095.1 Candidatus Limnocylindrales bacterium | reverse complement strand
CTTGAGGCGCAGGTGGTCATTGCCCGCGGCGCCCTCACCGGCAATCCGCGACGATCCTCGGCGGGCAACATCTCGTTCGGCATCAATGATGGGACGGGCGAGATCAGGGTCTTCGTGAGCCAGCGGGCTCGCATCGATAGTTCCGCCCTGGTCGCCGACGCCTGGGTCGAGGTCCGGGGCGTTCTCGGACAGGAGACCACCGGCGCGCAGCCGGATCGCGGGTATCGCATCTGGCCGCGCGATAGGACCGACTTTCGCCTGATCGCCACGCCGGTCACGGCAACCGGTGCCTCCGGGGGTGCCGGAGCTGGACCGGGAGTCGACCAAGGCGCTGGCGGTTCGAGCTACGGTCCGCTGCCGGGCCTCGGCGGAGCGGGCTCCGGCGGCTCGGTTGGCGGGTCGCGCAACGCCAAGGCTGGAGCGGCGGCGAGCGGCGCGCCCGGCAGCCTTCCGCTGCTCGGCGGCCAGAATCGGGCGATGCCAGATGGGAAGCCGTCGAAATCGGGCTCAGCATCCAGCAGCGTGCCGGACGGCGACCGGGACCATTCCACGCGACTTGCCCTCGGCCTGCTGGCGCTGGCCGTGGCGACGCTCATGGCGCTTGGCGCGTTCGCCTGGCGGACGGGAGCGCTCGATCGCATCCTCGCCGCCATGCACCAAGCCGGCGGCGGCCCGCAGACTCCAAATGACCTGGTTCCCGAGACGGATGCGCCGCCGCAGGCCGGCGAGGCGCTGCCGCGGCTCACGGTCATGCGCGTGCCACACGAGCCGGGCGCGCGGTGAGCGCGTTGGCGCACGGGACCGCCACGAACGAGCCGCCGAGCGTCGCGGAGGGGCACCTCCACGCTCAGCGGCGCGTATACTCCCGCGGATCTGACGCTGAGCACGCTCGAAGCAGGGAGCCGCCACCGTTTGTCCCAGGCCACGAACCGCATCTCACGCGCCGACGCTCCCCGTTCAGGCGAGCGCCAATACCACATTGCCCTGGAGCGCGGCGAGCTCGCGGAGCACGTCCTGCTGGTCGGCGACCCCGGGCGCGTGACCAGGGTCGCGAGCCGCTTCGACTCGATCGAGCTGGAGCGCAGCAATCGCGAGATCATGACGGCGACGGGCGCCTTTCGCGGCATGCGGCTGAGCGTCATATCGACCGGGATGGGCACCGACAACGTGGAGATCGTGCTCGCCGAGGTGATGGAGATCACTGACGCGCCGACCTTCATCCGGATCGGCTCCTGCGGCGCGCTGCAGCCACAGATTGCCCTCGGCGACCTCGTGATCTCGACTGGAGCGGTCCGCCTGGAGAACACCACGTCGTTCTACGTGCGGGATGGCTACCCCGCGATTGCGCATCGGGACGTGGTCTGGGCCCTCGAAGCGGCCTGCCGCGAGCTGGGCCATCCGTACCACATCGGGCTGACCGCGACGGCGAGCGGGTTTTACGCTCCGCAGGGAAGAGCGATGCGCACGCTTCCGGTTCGGTATCCTGAGCTCGTGGAGGAGTTGCGGCGCGAGGGCGTCGCGAACCTCGAAATGGAATCATCGGCCCTGTTCGTCCTGGCTGGACTGGCGGGCCTGCGATCGGGAACGATCTGTGCGGCGTACGCGCAGCGGACCGATGGCACGTTCCTCGAAGGCGCGGCGAAGGAGGCCGCGGAGGCACGCTGTATCGATGCCGGACTGGCCGGCATCCATCTGCTGTGGGCAATCGATCGGGCCGATGATGGCGGCGATGCCCATGCTCACTGGTCATCACTGATCGGCGGGCGCGGCGGGTGGCGGCAATCGCAGACCGGCGATCAGACGCCGGAAGAAGGAGGCACCTGACCGATGGCAACCGAGGCCTACTGCGTGAAGTGCAAGGCTAAGCGCGAGATGAAGAACGAGAACAAGATCACGATGAAGAACGGCAAGCCGGCAACCGAGGGCACCTGCCCCGTGTGCGGCACGAAGATGTTCAAGATCGGCGGCTAGCTCCGCCAGCCGTTTTCGACCGGGTCGCCGCCCGCCGCGATGCGGCGTGGCAGATGACCCGACGCGACATGCTCGGCCGCCCGGCAGCGACCCTCGGTCCCACCGATGGCTCGCTCGGGCGGCCGATCGCAGGTCAGCCGGCTAGAATGAGGGCGTGGAGGAGGCAGCCGCTCAGTCGGTCCTGGCGATCGACCTCGGCGGCACCCAGATCCGCGCCGCGCATATCAGCCCCGATC
>JBBRIM010000343.1:0-2208 GCA_038221095.1 Candidatus Limnocylindrales bacterium | reverse complement strand
GATCGAGGCGTTGCGCCGGGCAGGCGCAAGCCTGGTGATCCTGGCCGTCCCCGTCGCTCCCGAAGGGGAGGTGACGGCACTCCGCCCGCTGGTCGACGAGCTGGTCGTGGTCGAGATGCCCGACGCGTTCTGGGCGATCGGCGACTTCTACCAGGACTTCAGCCAGACCTCCGACGAGACGGTCATCGCCCTGCTTGAACGACCGGGGCCGGCCTAACGCCGTTGCTCGGCCCGTTCCTCGGCCTGTTCCTCGGCGGCAGTTCCGTCTGCCCTTCCGTCGGCTTGACCGGTGTCAGTGCTCCTCGAGGTCGGCGTCGGCCTTGGTCAGATGGACCGTGCCGGGCTCGTGCGCGGGCGGGGCGTAGGTCGTGATCAGGCGGAGCGGCGTGGCGCCGGTGTTGAGGAAGTTGTGGCGCGTGCCGGCGTGAACGAAGACGAGATCATTCGGGCCAACCCGGCTGACTCGACCATCGAGCTGGGCCTCGCCCCGGCCATCGATGAAGGTCAGGACCTGGTCCGTCTCGGGATGGATCTCCTCGCCGATCTCACCGCCGACCGGGATCGTCATCACCACGACCTGCTCGTATAGGCCGGTGACAACCACCCGCCGGAATGCCTCGTTCGACCATGCGGCCGCCAGGACATCGACCTGGTCTGTGGCTGTGATCATTGCGACCCTCCTTATTAGGTGAACGTGGCCACACGCCTTCAGGTTCGACGCTAGCGCTCCGGGCCGCTCGACGTAAGTGCCGTGTGGCCCGTTCCGCGTCTGTGGCCCGTCCCGTGGCCCGTTCCGCGTCCCGTTGGGCGTCCCGACCGGCGGGCCGACCAGACTGCGACCAGCATCACCAGCACGCCCATCACGACGAGCACGAGGGGCGCCGAGATCCTGTCGGCGAGCGGGCCGGCGACCAGGGCCGGCACGAGGCTGGCCGTGCTCACGATCGAGGCGAGGACGCCGAAGACGCGCCCGCGAACGTTGGCCGGGATGGATTCCAGGAGCGCGGTCTGGGCCGAGACCGAGGCGACCGCGTAAGCCGCGCCCGACAGCAGGGCGATGAGGACGAGCAGGGGCAGGATTGGGATCCCGATCGTGGCCAGGGCATCGTGGAGGGGCGCCGCAAGGGCCAGCGAGGCGGTCAGGCCGCCAAAGGCGAGCAGTCCGAGCTCGGCCGCCCGCCGGCGTGGGACGTGGCCGAACCGGCGCATTCCCACGACGCCGAGGACGACACCGAGACCGAGTGGCAGGACGATCACGACCAGCCGATCGGGCTGCAGGCCGACCGTGACCGCGAGGGCCGGACCGAGCACGCCAAGGACGCCCGCCACCGACGCGCCGGCGGCCTGCTGGATGATCGGCCGGCTGATCTCGTGGTTGTGGAGAACGACCCGGAAGCCCTCGTTGAGCTCCCTGATCGCAGCGCCGACGGCCTGCAGCCCGGAGCTCCCCGGCCGCTCGATCGGCGGCGCGGAGGGCAGCCCAATGCAGGCGAGCGTCGCCGCGATGTACAGCGCCGCGACCACCCCGAGCACGGACGATGGACCGGAGATCGTAACGAGGAGGGGCCCGGCGAACGCGAAGCCGATCGCGAACGAGCCCTGCAGGGTCAGGTTGAAGATGCCCATCGCCGTTGGCAGCTGGGGCTTGGGCACGAGCCGCGCGATCATCGACCCTTCGGCCGGGGTGAGCATCACGCTGGTCAGGCTGACCCCCAGGTTGAGCGCCAGCAGGATCGGCAGGTCGGGCCCGGTCAGGGCCAGCCCGATCATCAGGCCGGCCCGGACAACGTTCGGACCAACCAGGGCGAGGCGCAGGTTGAGCCGATCGACGACCACCCCGGCAAACGGCGACAGCACGATCTGGGGCAGCACGTAGGTCGCGAACAGGACGCTGACCGCGGCGTTCGAGCGGGTCGACTCGAAGACCAGGATCGTCATGGCGTAGAGCGCCATGTTGCCGCCGACCTGGGTCGCCGCCTGGATGAACCACAGCCGGGCGAACACCGGGTTGCGCAGGAGCGACCTGGCTGGTGACGTCGTAATGTGCCGAGGATACGGGCGCCGGCGGGGCAGGGGCAGGGGCAGGGCGGGGCAGGCGCGGGGCTCGCCGGGCGAGGGCGGCTCGGGGTGGGCGGATCGGCGGCTCGGGGTGGGCGGCGGGCGGGGCGGTGGCTCGGGGTGGGCGGCTCGGCGGCTCGGGGTGGGCGG
>JBBRIM010000342.1:0-2238 GCA_038221095.1 Candidatus Limnocylindrales bacterium | reverse complement strand
TTGGTGGCACGGACGGAACGGCCCCCACCACGTCGGTCTGGAAGGCAACCGCCGACAAAACCGGCAAGCTCGGGCCGTGGGCGGCCCAGGTGCCCCTGCCCCAGCCCCGCAGCGAGGCGAACGGCTCGCTGATCGGCAGCTCGCTGTTCATCTACGGCGGCCGTGACGCGGCCGGCCCGACCGCAACCGTCCTGCGCGGCAGCATCGGCAGCGCCGCGCCGGCTGGGGCGGCCTCGCCGGCAGCATCCGGTGCAGTGGCCGTCAGCCAGGTCCAGGCGTGGGCGACCGGGCAGGGCGCCACGAACCTGCCGGCGCCCCGAACGAAGGCAGCCGGCTTCACCTCGAACGGCGTGATCTACCTGGTCGGCGGCAGTGATGGAAGCTCGCCTCGGGGCGAGGTCTACTGGACCACCCCGGACGCCGGCGGCAACATCACCGGCTGGCTGCACCTGGGCCAGACCGATCTCTCCGCGAATTCAGGCGGGCTGGCCGGATCGGCGGGCATCGCCAGCGGCGCCGAGTCGTTCCTGGTCGGCGGGACCACCTCGAAGGGCGTGATCGGGGCGAGCGTCCGAGCCAACCTGGCGCCCCAGCCACCGTTTTTCGCGCTGGGCCTGATCGGGGCAACCCTGCCGGCGCTCAAGATCGACGGCGAAGTTGGCCAGCAGCTCGGCTACCTCAGTGCAGCCGGGGCAGGCACCGTCGACTTCATCCTGCTGATCCTGATCGGCTGGGCCTACGCCCACAAGGAGCGGACCAGGGCGATCTTCGCCCGGCTCCGGGGCCGGCGCCGCCACTAGACCCTAGGGCTGGCCTTCGCCCGGTTGCAGGGATCCGCGGACCAGCGGGAGTCCGGCCCGGGACCAGCCCACGATCCCGCCGACCACGTTGCTGACGTCAGTCCGCCCGAGTCGGACGAGGTGCGCCGTGGCCGCGGCCGAGCGTGACCCGGAGTGGCAGAACAGGAACAGCGGTCGGTCTGTTGGCAGCTCCTCGAAGCGGGTCCCGAACTCGGGCAGCGGGATGAACCGGGCGCCGGCGACGCGCACGTCGACGAATTCATCCAGGTTGCGGACGTCCACCAGGAGAGGGCGGCGACCATCGACGTCGCCTTCGCGCATGCGCCGTTCAGCCTCAACCGGATCCACGCTCGGAATGCCAGGCGGGAAGGTCATGACTGCCTCACTTCAGGTCGATCAGCCGCTGGCGGCCGGCCACGCCGGCCTCGAGCTCGTGCCACCAGGCCACGTCGGCCTCGCCCAGTCGCCAGCACAGCCAGATCTGGCGTCCGGAGGACAGGGCGGGGAAGTCGACCAGGCCCGTGCCGATGTCGCGCAGGGCAACCTTCCAGCCGTCGATCCGGACGACGCCCGCCTGCATCTGGTCGACGACGCCCTGCATCCGCAGTCGCAGTCGCTCGTGTTCGGGGCCGGGTTCGGTGGCGTCAAAGGCCGCCTTCAGATCGCGCAACTCGTCACGCTGATCGCGCAGCTGGACCAGGACCGGCTCGAGTGCCTCGAGGCGCTCGGTGGCCCGATCGATCGTGTAGAACTCGGTCACAACCCGATCGTAGCAAGCGCGGCCGAATGGCGTCGACGGCGGGCTCGGGCACGGGTCGATCGCCCCGGGACCCGATGCTAGACTCGCCCTCGGGGCCGTTAGCTCAGCGGTTAGAGCAGTCGCCTTTTAAGCGATTGGTCCTGGGTTCGAATCCCAGACGGCTCACCAGTTCGTCCCACCCAGATCCGACAGGTCAGCGTCCCCGGCCCCGCCCGGCTCGGGCCAGAAGGCCGGGAGCAACGTAGGGCAGGATCGCCGCGACGAACAGGAATGGGACGAGCAGCTTGGCCGCCGAGGGAACCTCGCCCAGGATCAGGCCGGCCACGACCAGCGCGACCCAGTACATTCGCAGCCAGCCTGGGGGCCAGCCAAGCAGCTGGAGCTTGCGGGTCGGCGCGAGGGCCAGCATCGCCACGAGCAGCGCGATCACCAGGAATTCTGGGCTGAGTAGCACCGTGACAGGATAGTGGCCCGCGGCCCGACCGAGGGGGACTGACGCCGGGCGGCCACGCTGCGTGGGCGGGCCGTGCCAGACGGCGCACCGGGGTCCGCCGGCCGGAACGAGGGCGGGGGCAGGGGTGTGGGTACTCAGTACATCAAACGACGGGCCTCGGGGGGGTTCAGCACGTCTCGGGAGTGCCGGGCGATTGGAACTTGTCCCGGCGTCAGCGTGGCTCG
>JBBRIM010000341.1:0-2312 GCA_038221095.1 Candidatus Limnocylindrales bacterium | reverse complement strand
CGCGCCCAGCTCGAGGAGCTGCGCACTCAACCTGGGCTCGTGTACGCGAAGCTGGCGCGGCGCCTCGACGAGCAGTTCGGCGAGGAGGTCGTGCTATTCGAGGAGTGGGAGACGCCCGGGCACGTCTGGACGTGGACTGGCGGCCGCCTGAAGGAGCCACGACTGTTGCCCGGAACCGAGGAGCTCGTCTCCGACCTCGTGATCACCCACTACGAGGCGCTCGACCGGTTTCCGTGGGGCGAGACCCCGATGCTCGATCCGCACACTGGTCTACCGGTCACCGGGACCGATCAGGGCAAATCGTGAATGCCACATGATGTCGAACGGTTCCTGACGGCGCAGGCTTCGGTCTACGAGGACGCGAAAGCGGAACTGCGTCGCGTTGGAGCGCTTCTACGGAGGGATCTAGGACGACGCGACAACCACTCGACTGCGCGCCGGTTCGAACGCGCCCGAGTGACCCCGCTGCTCTCGCCATTCATTCCTGGCGAGCGAGTTCCCTCGCGACGAGATCGCCTTCGGACGCGTGCCGGTCATCACGGCCGGCCCTGGATGGTGCGACGCCAGAGGTCATACGAGGCCACGACCTGCATCCCTGCGCGCTCGTACACCGAGACCGCGCCGGTCGGGTTCTCCGAATCGACGTTGAGGCGCGCCCGACCCAAGCCCCGTCGGCGGAACTCGGCGAAAGCTTCCCGAAGCATCGCCGAGGCGATCCCACGACCTCGATGCGATCGGATGACGCCGACCATGTCAACGGCGCCTCTATCGGCGGAGGCGCTTCCCGTCAGCAGACCAACCGGCTCGTCGGCATCGAGGGCCACGAGCCACAGGCTCGGATCGAAGTCCTCCTGGCGGACGTTCTGAACGAGGAAATCCTCGTACGAAGTCGGAGTCCAGTCCCAGTGATCCGCGAGGGCGTCCTCGAGGACCCGGTGGGCGGCCGGGAGATCCTGCTCTGGAGCGAGCGGCTTCAAGCGGATCCCGGCTGGCGGCTCGGCCGGCTGCGGAGCACTGTCGAGCTCGACCTCCATCTGCCAGAAACGGCGAGCGAACTCGTAGCCTCGAGCCGCCAGCAATCGAGTGGCGGCCTCGTCCTGCTGGATGGTCGCGATGAACAGCTGGGCGGCCCCGACGGCTTGTTCGGCGACTCGACCTTCGATCAGGCCGGCGAGCGCGCTGCCGATCCCGAGTCCGGTGTGCTCGGGATCCACCAGGGTGAAGCCGGACATGTGCTCCGGACTCTCGGCCCAGACCTGCGCGTAGCCGAAGATCATTCCCCGATGCTCCACGATCCAGGCGTCGGTTTGCAGGTCGAACCTTGGCCGGTTCCACATCCGCCGGATCAGGTGCTCAGTGAGGGTGGCCGGAGCATCCAGCGCGGCATCGACCGCCGCCGACAGCCGATCTATCTCGGAGGCCTCGCCGCCTTGGGGCGGACGCAACAGGTAGCCAGCCGGCAAGCCAACTGACGCCCGCTCGTTGCTCACCGGCCGACTAGCCTCGATCCTCGTCGCATGCATCGGCCGCGCGAAGCCGAATCACCGGAATGTCCCGGGGAAAGAATGCACCCCGGGTCCCGCTCGGTGGGATCTGAACGCTCATGTCGTCTGACTCATCTGGTCGGTGTGGGCGTCAGTGTCCCATCAACGGCAAGCCGTGTCGTCGGGCCGCCGGCTCGCTGACCGGGCGCGGAACGGTCAGCCCGCCCGGCCGAGCGCGACCTCCGGCGACCCTGACGGCTCGCCGGCTTCGATCCAGCGGGCGATCGAGTCGCGGGCGAAGAGCTGGTCGACGACCATCGCCGAGGCGCCGATGACGCCGGCCAGGCCGCCGAGCGACGAGCGCTGGATGAGCAGGTCGCGGGTGGCCAGGGCCAGCGAGCGGCGGTAGATCGTTTCGCGGATCGCGGCGAGGAGCTGGTCGGGGCTGTTCGCCACGCCGCCACCGATGACGATGAGCGACGGGTTGAAGAAGTTGACGATGCCGGCCAGCATCGAGCCGACGCGGTGACCGGCCTCCTGCAACAGCGCGACCGCGACCGGATCGCCGAACGATGCCGCGCGGGCCACGTCCTCGGCGCTCACGATGCCACGCTGATCGAGGGCGGTCTGGAGTCGGGCGCTTCGCCCGGCCTCGGCCGCCGCCTGCCCGGACCGGCCGATCGCCTCGCCCCCCGCGAGCGCCTCGAGGCAGCCGATGTTCCCGCAGCGACAGACGACCGACCGGTCCTCGATGACCTGGATGTGTCCGACGTCGCCGGCACTCCCCTGCGCGCCACGGTGAAGGTGCCCGTCCGAGATGATCCCGGC
>JBBRIM010000340.1:0-2331 GCA_038221095.1 Candidatus Limnocylindrales bacterium | reverse complement strand
AGCTCCACCCCAAGGTCCCGGGCGACGGTGGCGATGTTGAGCAGCTTCGCCTCGTCGAACCCGAAGTCGGTCGCCTCCCAGCTGTTGATCAGGACCGGCCGCGGGCGATCCCGCCAGGTCCCCCGGGCCAGGCGCTCGCGGTAGAGCCCGTGGTAGGCATCGCTCAGGCCGCCCAATCCGGCGTCGGACCAGGCCAGGACCGCTTCGGGCGTCGCGAATCCCGCGCCCGGTTCAAGGACCCAGCCGAAGCCCTCGGGGTGGATGCCCAGGCGGATCCGGGTCGTACCAAACGGGCCGACCTCGGCCTCGGCCAGGAAATTGCCCGAGTAGACGAGGCTGAACCCGTAAGCCTCGCCGGCGGCCTCGGTCGTAGCCGGCCGCCGGAGCACGAGCGACGGGTCGTGCTCAAGTCCCGATGCGCCTCGCAGGCTGCCGCTCGACTGCCGGCCAGGAGCGAGGCGGCGCTCGACGATGTGGCGTTCACGCGCCCACTCGCCACTCAGCTGGAGGCGGATCCAGTCGTCATCGGGCAGGTCAAGCGAGGCGCTCATCGCGGTCGTGATCCGCAGCCGCCCCGCCCCACCGTTTCGGATCCGGGCGCTCCGGGCGATGACCGGCCGGTCGCGAAAGATCGTGTACGACAGGGTGATCTCAGCGCCGCTGGGCCGATCGACGAGCTGGATCTCGACGCTGGTCGCCTCGTCGTTCGCCTCGACGTAGGTGGCCGGGAGGCCGGGGATCGGCGCCTTGCCCGGGAAGATCCGGTGGCCGACGTATTCGAGCTTCAGGACGTACGTGCCGTCGGGTTGCTCGATCGTCAGCGCCGGCACCCGGTAGTCACCGCCCCCGGCGGTTGAGTACTCCAGGGCGATCGGGTCGTCCATTCGGTTCGCGAAGCCGGGAAAATCGGCTCGACCAAGGTGACGATACGAGCGATCCTCGGCCAGCACGGCCCCGAAGTGGAGCAGCCCGATCGAGCCGTCTTCGAGGACCCGGACGACGTAGCTGACCTGGTCGTTGCGTAGATGCAGCTCACGCGTCGCGGCACGCCACTGGATGCCCATCGGTCAGCGCCCGGCCACTGGTTCGAGCGTCCATGACCAGCGATAGGTGCCTGGTCCGACGAGGTATTCGGGCAGCGTGTCTGGGCCGCAACTGGCCGTCCCGAGACCACGATGGGCCGCATCGAGCTGGACCACCGTCTCGGCGCGGGGCGTGAGCTCCACGTCGTTGGTGGCGGCGGTCAACTCGGCCGACCGAAAGTGGGTCGCCGAGGCCTGGCCCGGTTGGTCGAGGCCGAGACGCAGGCCGTTCCCATCGGCGCCACGCAGCTCGAGCCAGCGGACATCGGCATGTCCACCATTTTCCTGGGGCCAGACGTAGCGAGTGGCCTGGCCGGTGACCGTCCCCTGCCAGCGGCCGAGCAGGCCACCCCGCTTGCGATCGGGGTAGGTCTCGTGCGGCCCGGCGCCGAACCAGGTGACCTGCTCGAGTCCGGCCACGGTCTCGAGAACCATGCCGACCCGGGGAAGGTCGGGCAGCTCGGCCGGGATCTCGACCTGCTCCTCGACCCGCAGGCCGCCCAGGGCCAGCGGGCTGAAGCGCTGCTCATGCCTGACAACGACGCCGGCGGCCCCGCGATATGTGCTCCGGACGAGGACATTGGCGCCCTCGCGCTCGACCCCGTCGAGCGTGCGCTCGAGCCGATCGAGGCCCGACGCGAACCACGCCTCGGAGATCCCGCTGATCCTGTCGTTGTCGGTGGGAGCCCGCCACAGGCTGAGGACCGGCGGCCGGGCCAGGAGCGGATGCACGAGCAGGCCGTCCGCGTTGAGCTCGACCCGTCCCTCGGTACCCGAGGCGCCGCCCGTCCGGGCAGGGAGCGTGGGCGACCCCAGGCTGAGCTGGGCAGCCGACACCTCGAAGCCGGCGGGCGCCCAGGCCAGCTCGACCGGCGTCCGGAAGCGCAGGGTCAGCCAGGCCTCCTTGCCGGCCAGGCGATCCGCGCCGGGCCAGCCAGCCAGGTCCACGGAGCCACGCCCGCCGGGCCCGAGCGCGGGCAATTCCAATTCGCCCGAGGCCAGTACCGCCGTCTCATCGGCCAGCTCCCAGGTACAGCGCAGCCAGCCGAGGTCGCGCACATCCTGGCGGTTCTCGAGCGTGATCCGGCCGGCGAGCACGTCGGCGGGATCGGCCGAGAGACGCACGGGCGCGGCGATATGGCGGTGTTCCCAGAGGGCGGGCTTGGGCCGTCGATCGGGGAAGCACAGGCCGTCCAAACAGAAGTTGCCGTCATTCGGCTCGTCACCGAAATCGCCGCCGTGGGCCCAG
>JBBRIM010000339.1:0-2347 GCA_038221095.1 Candidatus Limnocylindrales bacterium | reverse complement strand
GGCCCGGCCGCCTACTACGGTCAGGCGGGCAGGCAAGCAGGCGCCCTGAGCATCGAAAAGCGCGCGGATCCGGGCACGGTTCCGGGCCAAGGTAGAGCGTGATCGACGCGAGGGCGGGCGCCAGGTACTCGATCGGGGTCGACTTTGGCACGGAGTCGGGCCGCGCCGTGCTCGTCGACGTGGCCGACGGGCGAGAGCTCGGAGTCGAGATCCATCAGTACAGCAACGGGGTGATCGCTGAACACCTGCCTGCTCCCGACGACGATGTCAGCCTCGGACCGGACTGGGCCCTCCAGGACCCAAACGACTACCTCGAGACGCTGTGCCAGGCGATTCCGCGGCTGATCAAGGCAAACGTCATCGATCCGGACCGGATCATCGGCATCGGCATCGACTTCACTTCCTGCACAATGCTGCCCACCACGAGCGCTGGGACACCGTTGTGCTTCCTGGCCGAGCATCGGCGCGAGCCCCACGCCTGGGTCAAGCTGTGGAAGCACCACGCCGCCCAGCCCGAGGCCGACGAGATCAACCGGGTGGCCGCCCAGCTGGGCGAGCCGTGGCTGGATCGCTATGGCGGCAAGATCTCGTCCGAGTGGTTCTTCCCGAAGGCGCTCCAGATCCTGCACGAGTCCCCGGCGACGTACCAGGCTGCCGGCCGGCTGATCGAGGCCGCTGACTGGATCACCTGGCAGCTGACCGGGGTCGAGACACGCAACAGCTGCACGGCCGGCTACAAGGCACTCTGGTCGGCCGATAGCGGCTTCCCCGACCGGCAATTCTTCGGCAGCCTCGATCCCGCTTTCCGCGATGTCGTGGACGAGAAGATGTCGCGCACGATCGTTGGGCTGGGCGAGGTCGCCGGCCAACTGACCGAACAAGCGGCTGGTTGGACGGGTCTCCGGCCGGGCACCCCAGTCGCCGTGGGCAACGTCGATGCCCACGTATCCGCGCCCGCCGCGTCGGTCACCACACCCGGCTCGCTCGCGGCGATCATGGGCACGAGCACCTGCCACATCGTCCTGGCCACGGCTGCTCCGGCCATCCCCGGGATGTGCGGCGTCGTGCGTGACGGCGTCGTGCCCGGCCTATACGGGTTCGAGGCCGGGCAGGCATCCGTCGGCGACCTCTTCGGCTGGTTCGTCGAGCATGCGGTGCCGCCCGCCTATCACGACGCGGCGCGAGCCCGCGGGCTCAGTGTTCATGCCGTTCTCGAGCAGGCGGCGGCCGCGATTGCACCGGGCGCGTCCGGGTTGCTCGCACTCGACTGGTGGAATGGCAACCGGTCCGTCCTCGTCGACGCCGACCTGTCGGGGCTGCTGATCGGGCTGACCCTGGCAACCGAGGCGCCGGAGATCTACCGGGCGCTGATCGAGGCGACGGCGTTCGGGACCCGGGTGATCATCGAAGCCTTCGAAGCCGGCGGCGTACCGCTCGATCGGCTCGTGGCCTGCGGCGGCCTGCCAGAGCGGAACCGCCTCCTCATGCAGATCTATGCCGATGTCACCGGCCGCGAGTGGCGGGTCGCCGCATCGGCCCAGGCGCCGGCCCTCGGCGCGGCGATGTTCGGTGCCGTTGCGGCCGGCCAGGCTGCCGGGGGGTACGCCGGGATCGAACAGGCGGCCAGCGCGATGGCCCATCTTCGGGACGAGGCCTACCAGCCGATCGAGGCGAACCGGCGGGTCTATGACGTCATCTTTCGCGAGTACGTCCGGCTGCACGATCTCTTCGGACGCGGCGTCGAGCCGACGATGAAGACCCTGAAGCAGCTCCGGCTCGAGGCCTTGGGCCTCGCCGATCCGGTGGCTTTGGGGCAATGACCACGAGCGGGACGCCGAGAGGGCTGCTCTCGCGCCCCGCTCCTTCACGGCGATCTCGTTCCGCCCGGAACCTCCTCCTCCGGGCGGGACGAGATCGTTCGTTCTCTAGCTGCCGCCCGGCTCGACGATCACCTTGAGCCCGTCGCGCGCGACCAGTGAATCGAACCCGCCGGTCGCCTCCCGGAGAGGAACGCGCAGCGTGACGAGCCGCCCGAGCCCCAGCGTGCCAGCTTCGGCCAACGCCGCCGCTCGTCGAAAGGCGCTGGGCGTCGAGCGGCGGCTGAGCTTCAGGATCAGGCCCTTCCGGCGCGCGGTCGACGCGTCGAACGTGGTCCGGTCGTCCGGTGGGATCCCGACGAGCACAATCTGGGCGCCCGGTCCGGCAACGCTGACGGCGGTCTCGACTGCGGGTGCCTCGCCTGACGCGTCGAACACAACGTCATAGCCGGTCCCGGGGATGGCCGCGAGGAGCGCAGCTCGCTCGTCGCCCGGCGCGGTCGCCTCCGCGACGTGGGTGGCCCCGAAAT
>JBBRIM010000338.1:0-2348 GCA_038221095.1 Candidatus Limnocylindrales bacterium | reverse complement strand
GTCCTCGGCTGAACCGACGGCTTGATCCCGCTGCGGCGGCGCGCGGGGACGGTCAATTGGTGCTCCAGGAGCGACAAACGTGCCGTTTTCGACCAGCGCTGGACTCGTTGAGCCCGGGACCCGCGATCTCGATCAGGAACGTATCCCGGGCCAAGCGTGGGCCGGGATAGACCGGCCGCCCGGGATGCCTGCGGCGGACCTGGACCACGGCCAGCGACCTCGTATCGTGCTGTTTGTCGCTCGGGGTGCATGCCCGGGAGGCCCACGCCCGCGCGCCGGAACGGAATGATTAGCCGTCTGCGGCTACTCGGATAGCAATCAACCGTTGACGTCTAACTTTTGGCGAGTTAGCCTGTGGTGGTGAACTCCTCGCGGGCGATCGCGGTATTCGGCGACGTCGTCCATTCGCGCCACGATCCAGTCGGCTCGTCGGCCTGGCTACGGTCACTGTGCGCCGAGCTCCAGGCGGCCCACGGGGGTGACGTGCTCGCCGCGTTCGGCTTCACCCAGGGCGATGAACTCCAGGTCCTGCTCCGGCCCAGCGCCGACCCGCTCGGGGTCGTCCTGCGGGCGGCCCTCGGGGACGACGCGCGGCCGATGCGCTGGGCGGTCGCGTTCGGCACGGTTGAGCCTGGCCGGGGGCCCGCCACCGAGCGGGCCGGGGAGGCGTTCGTCGCGGCCCGATCCGCCCTCGAGGAGACCCGCCGCCAGCGTTCCAGCCTGCGGATCGTGACCGGCAACGAGGCAGTCGACGTGCTGCTCGACGATCTGGCTCCCGTTCTCGGTAGCGCCCTCGAGAACCTCAGCAACACCCAGCGCAAGGTTGCCCGGTTGATCCTGGTCGAGGGCCTGCGGCGCTCCGAGGTGGCCGAGCGACTCGGCGTCAGCCGGGCGACAGTGTCGGTCACGGCAAACCGCGGCGGGGTACCCTCCCTCGAACGGCTGTCGCGGGCGATCCGGATCCTCGTGGACCGGGGCCGGGCAGCAGAGCAGGTCAGTTGATGTCGCACTCGGCCATCCTCCTCATCGCGCTGGCCGTCCTGGCCCACCTCGTCGCCGACTTCGTGCTTCAGACCGACACGATTGCCGAGGCCAAGGCGGCTGCCGACGGTCGAGCCTGGCGGGGGCTCGCGATCCATGCCGGCATCGTCGGGATCTGCCTCCTGCCGTTCGTTGCCGCCTTCGGTGGACGAGGGCTGGCCTACCTGGTCGTGGTCACGCTGGCCCACGCCCTGATCGACCGCACGAAAGTGGTCCTCGGCCGGCGGGCCGTCCGGGTGAGCAGCCCGAGCGCCGCCGCGGTTCCCGTCGCCGCGACCCCAGCCGCCGCCGCGACCGCGGCGGCCGACGGCGCAACTGCTACCGACACAGCCAACACGAGCCCATCAGGGGCTCCCGGCGATACCCCGGACGCCCCCGGCGACCGCGCCTGGACGCCGCTCCCGGCGGCGCTCTTCCTTGCCGACCAGGCGGCCCATCTTGTCGTCCTGATCGTTGGCGCGAGCGTCGTCCTGCTCGGTCATCCGGCCACGACTGCCTGGAAGGACGCCGTCCATGCCGTCGGCGAGCACCTCCTGCCGGTCAGTCACCAGGTCCCGGCGCTGATCGTGATCGCGGTCCTGGTTGACCTGGCGATCATCAACATCCGGGGTGGCTACTTCCTGATCGGCACCCTCCTTGCCCCGCGCGGCTTCGCCGGCGGATCCGCGCCCGGACCCGAGCGGGTCGGAGCGACGATCGGCATCCTCGAACGGCTGATCGTGTGCGTCCTGGTCCTGGTCGGGCAGTCGGCCGCGATCGGCTTCGTCATCGCCGCCAAGACCCTCGCCCGCTTCCGCCAGCTCGACGACCGCCATTTCGCCGAGTACTACCTGGTTGGCACGCTTGCCAGCGTGACCCTCGCCCTGGCGACCTCGATCGTCGCCGCTGCAGCGATCCGCGCCGCCCTGGCCTGATCAGACCAATCGGCGGGGGATCGTCTCGGCCCACGCGCCGTGATGGAAGGGCGCTCCGTCGAGAGTGACGTCCCGGTCGACGGCCAGGCTGAAGTCGGTCTCGGTCGAGGTCATCAGGCCGTTCGCCCGGACCTCGATCGAGCGGCCGTCCTGGTCCAGCCGGTAGACGACCTCGGTCCGCATTCGGGCGTGGGCCGGATCGCCGTCCGATGCTGTCATCTCGAGCAGCTCAGAGGCGTACAGGCGGGTGCCGTCGGGCAGGCTGCTCGTCTCGCCGCTGGCCGTGGTGACCGTGACCGTCCCGGCCAGCACGTCCTCAGTGATCTGCCAGACCGGTGGGTCCTCGGTGTACTCGCCGGCCACCGCGGGCCTGGAGGGGGGCAGCGGGTTGAA
>JBBRIM010000337.1:0-2353 GCA_038221095.1 Candidatus Limnocylindrales bacterium | reverse complement strand
AATGCTCCATCGACATCTGCTGGACGAGATACGGCTGGGCCACAAAGTTCTGGATCACAAGGAAGATGACAAGGGTCAGGACGAGTGTCTCGACGACCTCGAACAGACACCCGAACGGGCGCTTACTCACAAGTCCGGCAGTATAGGCGCTGTCCATTCCGGCCGCCCCCTGGCCGCTTCGCCGCTGCGGAAGCCAGCCGCCCTACCTGCATAACCGGACAGACAGGCCCGGTTTGACCCGGCCTTCGGGCGCTTGCTACACTCGGCGGCGGCCTGCAAGGTTCCGTTCCCGCATGCAAGCGGGCCGGACTGCCGGCCGGTCGCCCTCCCGGAATCGCGACGCATTGCCGGTCTGCGCTCCGGGTCACGCCCCCACGAGGAGTCGCTCAAGCGCATGGACGCTTCAACTCTCAAGCTGATCATCCTGCCATCCGGCCTGATCGCCGTGTTCTTCGCGCTGTACCTGGCGCGAGATGTCCTTCGGCGCGATAGCGGGACGAAGGAGATGCAGGAAGTCGCCGGGACCATCTTCGAAGGGGCCGTCGCCTTCATCCGACGGCAGTACTCGACGATCGGGATCTTCGCGCTCGTCGGGGCCGTGGTGATCACGGCGGTGATCACCACCCTCGTGACGCCGAAGGTCGCCGACACCCAGTTCAACGGGTTTGACCTGGGCTGGCGGACCGGCATCGCGTTCCTGGTCGGGGCGGCCTGCTCGATGGCCTCCGGGATCATCGGCATGTTCATCAGCGTCAAGGCCAACGTCCGAACGGCCGCCGCCGCCCGGCGCAGCCTGGTCGAGGCGGTCCAGGTCGCGATGCGCGGTGGAGCGGTCTCGGGCTTCCTCGTCGTCGCCCTGTCGCTCCTCGGCGTGTACCTCATGTTCGTGGCCTTCGGTGGCTTCGATCACCCCGAGGAGGCGCCCTTCCTGATCGTGGGGTACGGCTTCGGCGCCTCGTTCGTGGCGCTCTTTGCCCAGCTCGGCGGCGGGATCTACACGAAAGCCGCGGATGTCGGCTCGGACCTGGTGGGCAAGGTCGAGAAGGGCATCCCCGAGGACGATCCACGTAACGCGGGCGTGATTGCCGACCTGGTCGGCGACAACGTCGGCGACTGCGCCGGCCGCGGTGCCGACCTGTTCGAGTCCACGGCAGCCGAGAACATCGGGGCGATGATCCTGGGGGTCGCCGTGTACACCATCGCCAAGGCCGCGGGCTGGGCCCACCCTGAGGCGTGGATCTTCTTCCCGCTCGTCGTCCGGGCGTTCGGCCTGCTGTCGACGATCGTGGCCATCTTCTTCGTCCGCGGGCGCGAGGACGAGAACCCGATGAACATGCTCAACCGCGGTTATTGGGTCACCACCCTGTTGTCGGTTGTGGGCCTGTTGATCACGACCAACCTGATGATGCAGACCCCCGGGCAGGCCGGCGCCAATGGGATCCCGACCTGGGTCTGGTTCTTCGGCTCCGGCGTGGTCGGCCTGGCCACCAGCGTGGCCTTCGTGTATATCACCCAGTTCTACACCGCCGGCTCCTATCGACCCGTCCGGGAGATCGCCGAAGCCTCCAAGACCGGGCCTGCCACCAACATCATCTCGGGTGTTGCGGTCGGCTTCGAAACGACCTTCGCAACGGCGATCACGATCGGGATCGCCCTCTTCGCCAGCCACTGGCTCGGCTCGCAGGCCGGCTTGATGGACGCCAACGGCAACAACGTCGGTGGGATCTTCGGGACCGCCGTCGCGACGATGGGCATGCTCATGACCACCGCCTACGTCCTGGCCATGGACACCTTCGGCCCGATCACCGACAACGCCGGCGGAATCGCCGAGTTCAGCCGGGCAGAGGCCGGAGCCCGCGAGATCACCGACCGCCTCGACGCGGTCGGTAACACGACCAAGGCGCTGACCAAGGGCTACGCGATCGCCTCGGCTTCGCTGGCGGCATTCCTGCTGTTCAGCGCCTACATCGACAAGGTCAACCTGATCCTCGGCCGCCAGATCGCAGCCGGCCAGCCCGGCGTCAAGCTGCTGACATCGGTCGACCTGTCCAACGTCAACGTGTTCATCGCCGCCCTGCTGGCCGCGATGCTCGTCTATTTCTTCAGCTCGCTGGCCATCCGGGCTGTGGGCAAGACGGCCCAGGCGATCATCGTCGAAGTCCGCCGCCAGTTCCGGGAGATGCCCGGGATCATGGACTACACCCAGCGTCCTGACTACGCCCGGGTCGTCGACATCACCACTCGGGCCGCCCTGCGCGAAATGGTCCTGCCGGGTCTGGTCGCCGTGAGCACGCCGATCATCGTGGGCATCCTCCTCGGCTACGAGGCCGTCGCCGGCATGCTCATGGTCGGC
>JBBRIM010000336.1:0-2358 GCA_038221095.1 Candidatus Limnocylindrales bacterium | reverse complement strand
GCCGTTCCCCTGACGGCTCCGCTCAGCGGTCTGGCCGTCGGCGACTTTGTCACGGCGATCGCGATCGACCCCGCCGGCAACACGTCCGAGTTCGGCCTCGACCAGGTCGTGGCGGCCACCATCGATGCCGCCGCAGGCACCGTCATCGCGAGCGACACCTTCACCCGGACTTCGACCAGCGGCTTCGGCCAGGCACCCGCGGGTGGCCTGTGGTCCGGGTCCGGCAGCAGCCCCACCGACTACAAGATCAACGGCACCCAGGGCACCATCCGGCTCGGATCGGCGAGCACAACTCGCTCCGAGACGCTCCAGAGCCTGGGCCAGCGCAACATCGAACTGCTCACCCGGGTCAAGACCGACAAGACGGCGGCCGGTGGCAACATCTCGACCTACTTTGTCGGACGCCAGGTGGCGCCCGGCCTCGAATACCGTGCCCGCCTCCGGTTCGGCACGGACGGCTCGGTCAATGTGGTCGCCACGAAGGTGATCAGCGGCATCGAGACGGGCGTCGGTGCCGAGGTCAAGGTGATCGGCCTGACCCACACCGCCAACCAGCTCTACTGGCTCAAGGCGGATGTCGTCGGGTACAGCCCGACCACGATCCGGATCAAGGTCTGGAAGGACGGCACGGCCGAGCCCGCCTCGTGGGTGTACACCGGAACGGACTCCAGCGCCGGGCTCCAGACGTACGGCACTTTCGGGATCCAGGGCTATCTCGCCTCGGGCTCCACTAATGCCCCCGTCACGATCACCGTCGATGACTTCTCGGCAATGGCGCTCACCCCGCCGCCGCCGCCCGCACCGGTCGCCAACTTCTCGGCAGCCCAGGTCGTCAACACGCTTGGTGTTAACTTCACCGATACCTCCACCGGCGCGCCAACCAGCTGGGCCTGGACCTTTGGCGACGGCGGCACCTCGACCACCCGCAACCCCAGTCACACGTACGCCGGCGCGGGGACCTTCAGCGTCCACTTGACGGCCACGAATTCCGGTTGGTCCAACTCGAAGACAAAATCCGTGGTCGTCGTCGCACTGCCGCCGGCGCCGGTCGCCAGCTTCAGCTGGGTCCAGACACCGAATACGGACGGGGTCGTCTTCACCGATGCGACGTCCGGGATCGTCACCGGCTGGGCCTGGGACTTCGGCGACGGCTCGCTCCTGTCCACGCTCCCAAGCCCAAGCCATATCTACGCGACAACGGGCGTCTTCAACGTCAAGTTGACGGCGACCGGCCCCGGCGGCTCGACCTTCTCGACCGTGGCGGTCACCGTTTCCTCGTCGCCCGTCCCGACGGCCGCATTCACGTTCGTCCAGACGCCGAATACCTTCGATGTCGTCTTCACCGACACCTCGACCAACGCAACCTCCTGGTCGTGGAACTTCGGCGATGGGTCGCCGGCCTCGGTGGTCGAAAGCCCAACCCATACCTATGCCGCCGGTGGCGCCTACAACGTCACCCTCACGGCAACGAATGCCTCCGGCCCGAACCAGGTCACCCGCGTCGTGAACGTGGCCACCCCGCCGTACGCCCTCGATGACTTCACCCGGACCGTGGCCGGGGGCTGGGGCACCGCCAACTTCGGCGGAGCGTGGTCGCTCGTTGGGGCGGCCACCGACTTCAACGTGAACGGCAGCCAGGGCACGATCAATATCGCCACGGCCGGTGGATCACGGGGCGCCTACCTGGGCACTGCGGCCGGCAATGTCGACCTGACCTTCAGCTTCTCCACGAACAAGGTCGCGGCCGGCAGTCACGAGTACATCTACGCGTCGGCTCGTCGCCAGAGCAACCTGGTCGAGTACGCCGCGAAGGTTCGCCTCGCGACGACGGGCGCGGTCTACGTCGCGATCAGCCGGTTCAACGCCAGCGAGGTCGTCATCGCTCCCGAGCAGCTCGTCAGCGGTCTGACCAACACGGCCAATGCCGTCTTCCATGTCCGGTTCACCGTGACCGGCGCATCGCCGACGACCCTCAAGGCGAAGGTCTGGGCGGATGGCACAGCGGAGCCGGGTGCCTACAACCTGACCATCACCGATACCGATCCGTCGGTCCAGGGCGCAGGCGGCGTCGGAGTCCGGGCGTACATCGGCGGAGCCAGCACGGATCAGCCCGTGCTGTTCACGATCGACGACCTCCGGGCAGATCGGCTGTGACCCCGGGGTGAGGCCGGCCGACCGGCCGATGACCATCACGGTCGTCGGCGCCGGCACCCGATTTCTGAGCGGGATGAGCTACTACACGATCCGGATGGCGAACGCCTTCGCCAGCCGGCATCGTGTCAGCGTGATCACGATGCGCCGGCTCCTGCCCGCCCGTTTCTATCCGGGCCGGGACCGGATCGGTGCGCCGCTGACCCG
>JBBRIM010000335.1:0-2377 GCA_038221095.1 Candidatus Limnocylindrales bacterium | reverse complement strand
CGGATCCCGTCAGGACTCCGGCCGACCGACCCCATCGAATCGTCGACGAGCTCGGCCGGACGGCCCGAGATGCCGGCCTGATCGTCGATGGCCTGCGGGCCGGGGGGCTGGACTGGCTGACCCTGGATGATCCGGACTATCCGGCTCGGCTGAGGATGCTCGAAGCGCCACCGCCCGTCCTCTTCCTGCGCGGGAGCCCGGAGGCGCTCAGCGCGGCCTCGTCGATTGCAATCGTCGGGACCCGGCGGCCGACCGATGCCGGCCGTCGGATCGCGGCTCGAATCGCCGATGCGCTGGCCCGCCTGGGTTCGACGATCGTGTCGGGCCTGGCGGTCGGGATCGATGGTGCCGCCCATGGGGCCACGGTGGAGGCGGGTGGTCTGACGGTCGCGGTACTGGGCTCCGGTCACGAGCGCCTCTTCCCATCCGGTCACCGGCGGTTGGCCGACCAGATCGTGGCCACCGGCGGAGCGCTGGTGTCAGAGCTGCCCCCGACAGCAATGCCGACCAGGGGCACCTTTCCACGCCGGAACCGGGTGATCAGTGGCCTGGCCGATGCCACGATCGTGGTCGAGGCGGCGGCCCGCAGCGGAGCCCTGATCACGGCCGAGTGGGCCCTCGAACAGGGCCGCGAGTGCTTCGCCGTGCCGGCCTCGATCGATGCCCCGGCGTCGGCCGGTTGCCTTGCCTTCCTGCGGGAGTACCCGGGCCAGGTCCGAATCGTGGCCGGGATCCCGGAGCTGATCGAGGACCTCGGGCTGACTCCTCGGCCGGCCCGCGTCGCAGTGGCGTCCGCCGGGCGGCCGTCGTCCTCGGCGGTGCGCCCGACCCCGGCGGCCATCCTGGCCTCACTTGGTCCGACCGAGGCCGCCGTCGCAGCGGCGCTCATCGATGGGTCGGCGACGGTCGATGACCTTGCCCGGACGGCCGGTTTGCCGGTGGCCACCGTGCTCGGTACCCTGACCGTGCTCGAGTTGCGCGGCCTGGTCACGGCCGGCGGTGGACGCTACCGACTGGGCGGCGCATTGGCTGCCGTCGAGCCGCCTGTCCGGCCCACGGTTGCCCGTTCTGGACAGCCAGTGCTACCCTGACGCCAGCCGTCCGGGCCAAGGTCCGGTTGACAGCCGCACGATGCCGCTGACCCCCAGCAGCTAGCCAGGAGACTGTCTATTGCGAAAGTATGTAGTCGCCGCGCTCGCGATACCCGTCCTGGCGACGCTCTACGTGCCGGTCCTCCTTCGCCGGAGCATCGCCGTGCGGCTGGTCTTCGGGCTCGGCATCATGGCCCTGCTGGGGCTTGGCGTGCTGGCGGCTACATCCCCCAGGGCAACCACGGCGACGACGCCCACGGTCACGACGCCGCTCGACACGGCCTCGTTCTCCAGTACGGTGGACGTCGGCCACGGCCTCCACGCCCCGGCGATCCTGACCTTCGCCCAGCCGATGAACCCCGCCTCGGTCGCTGCGGCGCTCACGGTTGAACCGGCGGCGCCCATCGTGAGCAGCTGGGATGCTGGCGGCAGGACGCTGACGATCAAGCCCCAGGCGATGTGGCAGCCGGGCACGTTGTATACGGTCAAGGTCGCCCCTGCGGCGCTCGACACGACGGGCAAGCCGCTCGCCCAGGCCGCCCGAGCCCTGTTCAGCACCCGAGCGGCGACAGTCGCCCACCTGGCCCTGACCAACCCGGTCGCCGGGGGCGCCTCGACCAGCTCCGGGTTCACGGTTTCGTTCGATCGTGCCGTGCCGACGCCGTCGGCAGCGTCGCTGCTCTCGATCGACCCGGCCGTGACCGGAACCCTGACCGACGTCTCGACCACGGCGGACGGCACAACCGTGACCTTCCAGCCGGACCAGCCGCTGGCCCCGGGTACGGCCTACACCGTGGCGGTCCAGGCCGATCTGCTCGATTCTGATGGAGCCAGCGTGGCGCTGCCCGATCCGCTCCAGGTCAGGACCGCGGTTCCGCCCGGCGTGGTCCGTTTTCGCCCGCTGAGTGGTACGAAGAACGTCGATCCGTCGGCTCGGCTGTCGGTCCGCTTCACCCAGGCCATGGACGTCGCCGCGACCAGCGCGGCATTCCGGGCCTCGATCGGCACGAAGGTGCTGACCGGCAAGATCAGCTGGGCCGAAGGGAACACCGTGCTTGTGTTCACCCCGAAGAGCCCGCTCACCCGGGGCAGCTCGGTAACGATGACCGTATCGACCGCAGCGCAGTCGGCCGCCGGGGTGCCTCTGGCAGCCGCCCGGAGCGTAGCCTTCAAGACGATCCCGGCCCCGGTCGTGGCCAAGGTGGTCAAGGCCCCCAGGCCGAAGAGCACGGGCGGGTCGGCTGGCTCAGGTGGCGGCGCAACGGGCGCCGGTGCGTGGCACGCGG
>JBBRIM010000334.1:0-2397 GCA_038221095.1 Candidatus Limnocylindrales bacterium | reverse complement strand
GACCAACATAACCCGCGGCTTATGAAAAAGCTTCGTATCCTGTTAGGATGTACTTCAATAATGAATTGTTTAAGTCGGTTGATGTCAACAAGTTGTTGAATGGACCTTTTGTCATGGCTCCTTCAGAACCAAAACCTGTTGTTGAAGGCGATTTTCCGGTGATGCGCCGACTCGATGGCCATCGCGATCATCACGCCGACGTAGCCGACGGCGCCGTACAGCTGGTTGAGCAACGGGATGACGAAATCGTCGATGAAAGCGAGCACGCGGACCTCATGTGCGGTGAGGGTGGGCGCCCGGCAGCATAGCCGACTATCCTCGGGCGGTGAGTGAGCCGGAGGTCCCGATCGTCCTGACCGGCGCCGACCTGACCGTCCCGACCGTCGAGTCCGTCGCCCGTCGCGGCGTCGAGGCGACCCTCGATCCTGGCGCGCGAGCGAGGATGCAGGAGGCGCGCGACCTGATCGAATCGCTCGTCGCCGAAGGCGCCGTCGTCTACGGCGTGACGACCGGATTCGGTGCCCTGGCGGCGACGGTGATCGAGCCCGCCGACGCGCCGCGTCTCCAGGAGAACCTCCTGATGAGTCACGCGGCGGGCGTCGGACCGGCCTTCCCGCGCGAAGTGGTCCGCGCCATGCTCCTGCTGCGAGCGAACACCCTGGCGCTCGGCCACAGCGGCTGCCGGCCGCTCCTCGTCGACCGGCTGCTCGACTTCCTGCGCCTCGGGATCCACCCGGTCGTCCCCGAACAGGGGAGCGTCGGGGCGTCGGGCGATCTCGCGCCGCTGGCCCACCTCGCGCTGCCGCTCATCGGCCGCGGCCAGGTCGAGTTCGGCGGCGCGGTCATGCCGGCGCTGCTCGCCCTGCGCGAAACCGGGCTGGAGCCGCTGACGCTCGGGGCGAAGGAGGGCCTCGCGCTCCTCAACGGGACGCAGATGATGAGCGCGATCGGGGCGCTCCTGCTCGCCGACGCGGACCGGCTCGTGCGGACCGCGAGCGTGGTTGCCGCGATGAGCGTCGAGGCGCTGCTCGGGACGGACGTCGCGTTCGCCGCCGCCTACCAGCTCGCACGGCCGCACCCGGGCCAGGTCGCGGTCGCCGCGGAGCTTCGCCATCTGCTGCGCGACAGCACGCTCCAGACCGGGCACCACGGTCACGCGCACAAGGTCCAGGACCCGTATTCGCTTCGCTGCGTCCCGCAGGTGCATGGCGCCGTGCGCGACACGCTCGATCACCTTCGGCGCGTCCTCGACATCGAGCTCAACTCCGCGACCGACAACCCGCTCGTCTTCCCGGGCGGCGGGATCGCCGACGAGGCGACGATCGCGACGGGTGGTGGGCGGGTGATCAGCGGCGGCAACTTCCATGGCGAGCCGATCGCGCTCGCCCTCGACTTCGCGAAGATCGCCCTGGCGGAGCTCGGGTCGATCAGTGAGCGGCGGACGGCACTGCTCGTCGATCCGCATCTCAACGGCGGGCTGCCGCCGTTCCTCGCCGCATCGTCGGGGATCGATTCCGGGATGATGATCTACCAGTACACGGCCGCGGCCCTCGTCTCGGAGAACAAGGTGCTTGCGCACCCGGCGTCGGTCGACTCGATCCCGACAAGCGCGAACCAGGAGGACCACGTCTCGATGGGCTCGATCTCGGCGCGACACGCCCGGTTGGTGCTGGCCCACGTCGAACGGATCCTGGCCATCGAGCTGCTCGTCGCGGCGCAGGCGCTCGACCTGCGCCTCGCCGTGTCCGAAGGCGCGGCATCGGGCGCGGGTGTCGCCGAGGCGCTCGCCAGGGTCCGGGCGCGGATCCGCCACCTCGATGGTGACCGCGAGCCCGGCCCCGACCTTGCCGCGGCGACCGCCATGGTTCACGACGGGGACCTCGCGGAGCTCGCCGATCGGTGGGAGGGCCGATGACCGAGGCGGCCGACGTCATCGTCGTGGGTGCGGGCGTGCAGGGCGCGAGCCTCGCCTTCCACCTCGCCGGGCGTGGTGTCCGGGTCCTCGTCATGGAACGTGAGACCGTGGCCGCGGGCGCCACCGGGCGCTCGTCGGGCTTCGTGCGCATGCACTACGACCTCGAGAGCGATGCGCGTCTCGCCTGGGCCTCGTTCCCGTATTTCCGGTCGTGGCAGGAGCTCGTGGGTGCCGGCGACTGTGGCTTCGTGCAGACCGGGTTCATGCAGGTCATGCCCGACCGGCTCGCCGACCAGGTTCGGGCCAACGTCGCGATGCAGCAGGGCATCGGCATCAATACTCGGCTCGTCGGGTCGGCCGAGATCGCCGGGCTCGTTCCGGGCGCGGTGACCGACGACATCGGCATCGGCGCCTACGAGCCCGACTCGGGCTACGCAGATCCGTCCGGTACGGCGGCCGGGTTCCTCGCCGCCGCTCGTCAG
>JBBRIM010000333.1:0-2403 GCA_038221095.1 Candidatus Limnocylindrales bacterium | reverse complement strand
AGGCCCGCTCCAGGCGACCGGCCAGGAATCCCGGTCCGCCGGCAATCCGGAGTGCCTCGTCGGTGGCCAGCACGGCCGCGTTCGTCGCGGTCACCTTGGCGAGGGTGAGGTCGGCGACGATCGCGGGTCGATCGTCGGGCTCCGCGATGCTCCAGCGCCGGACCGTCTCCTCCAGGACCAGCCGGGCCACCCGCAGGGCGGCATCGATGCGCCCGAGGCGCAGCCCGATCGTGGGCAGGTCCGCCACCGCGGTCGTGCCGTCGCCCGGTCGCCGGTCGATCGCCCAGGCGACGACATCGGCACGGGCACCCTCGCCGATCCCCAGGTAGACCGCCGCAACCGCAGCGGCGAACCACGCCCCCGGGACGACCCCGCGCGGATCGGCCTGACCCGGCCGCCGAACTCCGAGCAGGCGATCGGCGGGGATCAGGACGCCGTCCAGGCCCAGCCGGCCCGAGGCAGAGCCGCGCATTCCGAGCGCGTCGAAGCCGGGCCGCCGGTGCACCCCCGGTGTCTCCAGGTCGACCACGAAATTGCCGATCTGTGCCGTGCCGCCGACGCCGCCGGCTTCGTCCGAACCCGGCTGGATCATGGCCGTCACGAGGGCGGCTCGTAGCGCCGGCAACCAGGTGGTCCAGGTCTTCTCCCCGGTCAACCGAAAGCCATCAGCCGTCTCGACGGCGATCGTTGCCGGGAGTCCGCCTCGGGCCGGGCTGCCACTCCCCTCCTCCGTCGCCGCCGAGTTGAGCAGAGCGTCCTCGTGCACGACCAGGTCTTCGAGCCACGATCGCAGGCCCGCCGGCCAGCCGTTCGACTCGACCAGTGCCCCTGCCACGTGGGTGTGCATCGCGAAACCAAGGGCGGCGGCGCCACTCACGGCGCCCAGGGCCGAAAGGATCTCCACCGCCTCGATCATTCCGCCCCCGAGCCCGCCCCGCTCCATCGGCAGGCATAGCCGGTGCAACCCGGCCGCGACAAGTGCCTCAGGCACAGCCGGGCTGTAGCCATCGCCCGGGTCGAGGGCACGCACGGCCGCCACGGCCGACGCGCTGCGTTCGGCGATTGTCGCGGTCCCGTGGTGATCGAAGGTACGCATGGTCAGCCGGCGAGCCCGAGCGCAGCTTCACGCCGGAGGAGTTCCCACGCCCGGGCGACGTGACGCTCCTCGGTACGCAAGTTGCCAACCGAGAGCCGGATCGTGAACCGGCCGGCGAGGCGCGTGTGCGACAGGAAGATCTCGCCCGTTCGGTTCACCGCGTCGACCAGGTCGAGATTGAGCTGATCGAGCCGAGCCTCTCTGGTCAACGCGGGTTCGCCGGAGCCGAACCCGGCCGGGCGGAACCGGAAGCAGACCGTCGAGAACGGGACCGGCGCCAGCCGCTCCCAGTCCGGGTCCGCATCAACCCAGTCGCCGAACTCGGCGGCGAGCGACAGGTGATGTTCGATCCTGGCCCGCAGCCCCTCGAGCCCGAACGTCCGCAGCAGGATCCACAGCTTGAGTGCCCGGAACCGTCGTCCAAGCTGGGGCGTGTACTCGGTGAAGTCGCGCAATGGGGCGTCCCGATCGAGCGTGCGCAGGTACTCGGGCATGAGGCTGAAGGCGGTTCGCAGTGATTCCATCCGGCGGGTTAGCAGGAGTGACGCATCGAGCGGTGCGAACAGCCACTTGTGCGGGTTGACGACGATCGAATCGGCGCGCTCCCAGGCGTCGAACGGGCCGCGCCGCTGGGGCAAGATGGCGACCGGCCCGGCATACGCGGCATCAACGTGGAGCCAGATCCGCTCGCGTTCGGCGATCGCGGCGATCGCCGGAACCGGATCGACCGACGTGGACGAGGTCGTCCCGATCGTGGCCACGATCGCAATCGGGACGCGGCCGGCAGCTCGATCCTGGCTGATCACGGCGGCCAGCTCGTCGGCCACCAGCTCGAACCGATCGTTGACGGGAATCCGGTGCAGGCTGGCCCGGCCGAGGCCCAGGGTCATGCAGGCCTTCTCGATCGACGAGTGGGCCTCGCTCGAGGCGTACACCCGGACTCCGGCGGCAAGGTCGGACCGGCCGGCCAGGCCCTGCGCGGCTGCATCCAGCCCGGCGTGCTCACGGGCCGCAGCCAAGGCGATCAGGCTGGAGGTGGAGGCCGTGTCGGTCAGCAGGCCGTCGAAGTTGGCGGGCAGGCCGAGGGCCTGGCGGAGCCAGTCCACGACCACGCCTTCGAGCTCAGTACCGATCGGTGAAGTCCGCCAGAGCATGGGATTCTGGCCGATCACCGCCGTCAGCATCTCGCCGAGGATGCCCGGACCGGAGGCCGTCGTGCCGAAGTAGGCCATAAAGCCCGGGTGCTGCCAGTGGGTCGCATTGGGCGGCACGAGCGCCTGGTAGTCGGCCAGGATCTCGGCGATCGA
>JBBRIM010000332.1:0-2408 GCA_038221095.1 Candidatus Limnocylindrales bacterium | reverse complement strand
CTCCGGCTGACGGCCGACGGAGCCGAAGTGGCCAACCGGAGCTCCGAGTTCCTGTTCCTGGCGATCGGGTTCGTGGTCGCCCTGGGCGTCTCCGAGCTCTGGCTCCGCGGCCTGCCATCGCTGCCGCGGGTCACGGTCCTGGCCTCGGCCGCCACGGTCATGGTGATCGGCGGGTTCCTGATCGGCTGGCCGGTCTGGGGCCGGTTCCCGGGCGCCTTCACGATCTCGGCCGACTCGCGTTCGGTCGATGCAGAGGGAATCGCCACGGCTCAATGGACCCTGGCTTACCTTGGACCGAACAACCGACAGGAGGCCGACCGCACCCAGCGACTGCTCCAGGGGACCTACGGCCACCAGCTGGCGGTGACCGGGTTCGGGACGACGTACATCGACAACAACGTGCCCAACGGCAATGGGTCCTGTCCGAACCTGTTCTTCTTCAACGCGGCCAATAACAACTGCATTTCGGTGGATTCGAAACAACTCATCATCTCGCCGAACCTGGGACTGTGCAGCGGGTGTGTCAGCCTTCAGGCAGTCGCGTTCGACGGCGACGTGCAATATGTGGTCTTCGACCGGCGCATCTTCGCAGGCCTGCCCGCCTCCGGCGTCTACGTCGAGAGAGGCGAGAGAAACGAGACGACGGGCACGGCAATCGATCTGACCGACCCCGATGTCGACCCGGCTACTGGCAAGCCGATCGGCCTCCCCGGATCAGGGCCGGGGCCTACTCAGCAGGCCCAGATCCAGAACCACCAGGGTCGGTTGGATAAATGGGACATCGATCAGAAGACCGGGGCGCCGTTGGCTGAGGTCGACCGGATCTACGACAGTGGGGACATCCAAGTCTACAACATCTCCGTGTGGGCTTCGTGGAAGTAGCCGTGCTGAGACGTAATCTCGACCTGGCCTTCGTCGCCGCCCTCGCCCTGGGGGGCCTGCTGGCGGCACTCCTGACCGGCCTCTATCCCGTCATCCGGGGCGTCCTGAGCATTCCCCTGCTGATCGCCCTGCCGGGCTACGCCCTGACCTCGGCCCTGATCCCCGACCGGCATTCGCTCGGGCGGACCGAGCGGACAGTGCTGGGCGTTGGCATGAGCATCGTCCTCGTCATCTTGTCCAGCCTCGCCCTTAACCTGCTGCCGGCCGGCATCACGAACCAGACGATCTCGATCACGCTCGCTTCGATCACCCTGCTCGGAGTGGCGATCGGGCTCATCCGCCGGCGCTCGCGGATGATCCTGCCGGCGGGTGGCCCGGACGACGGCCCAGAGATCGGCGATGGGCCGGAGATCGTCGCCGTCCGAGGCCGAGAGCGCCCGAACGGCTTTGGGCCCGAGTTCCTGGCCCTCGCCGTGGTCCTCACCGTGGCCGCCGTCTTCGTCGCCGTTCTGGGCGCAGTCCGCGCCCCCCAGACCGAGTTCACCCAGTTCTGGATGCTCCCCGGCGCGACCCAGAACGTGATCCAGGTTGGCATCCGGAACGAGGAGGGCCAGCCGCTCCGCTATCGGATCGAGGTCGAGACCCAGAGCCAGATCCTGCGGTCTGCCGAGATCGACCTGAACCCGGGCCAGGACATCCTTCAGCCGATCGACCTGCCGGCCCTGACGGGCCCGACGGCCCAGCCGGTCACGGCCAGGCTCTATCGACTCGACCTGCCGGCTGGCCCCGCCGCCTATCGCACGACCCTGATGTGGCGCTACCCGGGGCGGGGTTGATGGCTCGTCGAATCCTGATGGCCAGCGATTTCTATCGCCCGTTCATCGGCGGGGCGGAGCGCCAGGTGGAGATCCTGAGCAAGCAGCTCCATGCCCGCGGTTACGAGATGGCCGTGGCCACGATGTGGCATGCGGGCCTTCCCCGCGAGGAGGATGACGAGGGTGTCGCCCTGCACCGGCTGACCGCCCTGTCAACCCGCACGGCACGCTTTTCGGGCGATCCGAATCGGCGCTACCACCCACCGTTCCCCGATCCGCTCATGGCCCTCGAGTTGCGCCGGCTGATCCGGCGGTTCAAGCCGGACCTGGTCCACGCCCATGGCTGGATCGCCTACTCGTGCGCCGGCGCCCTGCTCGGTTCCGACATTCCGCTGCTCATCTCGGTCCGTGACTACGGTTACACCTGCGCGACCCGGACGATGCTCTACGAGGGTCGGACCTGTGACGGCCCGAGCCCGCTGAAGTGCCTCGGCTGCGCCGCCCAGAAGTACGGCAAGGCCAAGGCCGCCGTGGCGGTCGCGGGCGTCTACACCGGGCGGCCGCTGCTCACCCGCAAGATCGCCGGCGCCCACAGCATCACCTCGTTCGTCCAGACGGTGACCCGGCGCGACCTGCTCCACGAGTCGCGCGAGTCACGCGGCACGCTCGTCCCGGACTTCGTGATCCCCAGCTTCCTCGAACTGACCGGGG
>JBBRIM010000331.1:0-2414 GCA_038221095.1 Candidatus Limnocylindrales bacterium | reverse complement strand
CAGCGCACACCCGGAACACGATGGCGGTGACCAAAGCCGAGATTCGCGCAATCTTGTGGATAACCGGCTTGACCTGATCCGCCCGATCGTCCATACCGAGCGATAGCCGACGGGGCCCTATTGCGTGTTCTCGCGCCGGTCGCCGGATCGCACGCCCAGGCCGTTGCGAAACCGACTCCGCCTGCCAGAGGGGTTGCCCGGAAAGGGGTGATTCGTTGTCGCATCGCTCGCTCCAGTCGTTCGCATGGCCGCGGCTGTCACGTCGGCTGACCGCTGCTGGGGCCGCCGCCAGCCTCCTTCTGATGGGGATGGCACCGAGCGCGGCTGCCCAACAACCGACGTTGACATATTCATCGCAATCGGGCGTGGCAACCCTTGTCGCTTCGTATGCCGTGTCACCCGCCGACAGAGGGGGCAGCATCGCCTCCGGCTCGTTCGGTGCAGCGAACCTCAACGACCAGCTGCCGGACCTCGCCCCGAAGGCGGTCGGGCACGCCGCGGCTGTAGTCCTCGGTCGAGCCGCGCCGAAGCCGGGCAGCGGGTCGTCGAGCCGTCCGGATGGCACCCCACGACCAGTCGCCAGCTTTATCGGGCAGCAGGCATCGAATGTCACGTGCTCCTACTTTGCGCACGGCTGCAATCCGCCCGACATGGCGATCGCCGCATCGCCGCGGCGGGTCCTCCAGGGAGTCAACACCCAGTGGGAGGTCCTAGATACCAGTGGTAGCGTGCAGCCGGGATGGCCGACGAGCGCCCAGAAATTCTTCGGTGTGCCGTCAAACGCATGCGACACGGACAGTGGCGGGCAGCCATTCCTGAGTGACCCGCGGGCCCTCTACGATCCATCGACCGGCCGGTTCTGGGCGGCAATGCTCCAGCTCGAGGGTGCCCTCGGTGTCGGCGGAGCCTGCCCGCTGATGACCGTCTACTACATCGCCGTGAGCCAGACCCAGGATCCGAGCGGCAGCTGGAACGTCTACGAGTTCGACATGTCGCTGGGGACGACGAATGTCGCCGACTTCACCCAGATCGGTCTCGATGGCAACGCCGTCTACTTCTCGGCCAACATGTTCAACCAGGCCGGCACGGCCTACGAGTATGCCGAGATCTTCGAAGCGAACAAGCACCAGATGGAAGCCGGCCGGTCCGCCTTCAGCGCCGACGGGTTCTTCAACCTGCAGGCCCACGGGCCCGGTGGGGACTTCCTCGCCGATACCGTCCAGCCGGCCCTCAACCTCGATGGCGATGGACCGGGCGTGTTCGTTGACACCTTCGATGGGCCCGATCCGCTGACCGGTAACTTGTGCAGCTCGCCGGCCGACGCCTGCCGCGGTCTCGCCGTCTGGCGCCTCGGCAACCCGACCGGGCATGACCACGGCGGGCCTGCCCCCACGCTGACGGGCAGCCGGGTCGACACCGCGCCGTTCATCTTCTCGCCTCCGGCGGACGAACCAGGGTGCGTCCAATGCGTCGACGCCTCCGACCTCCGGATCGGCGCCACACCGATCCTGCGGGACGGGATGATCTCGGCGTCCTGGGAGACCGGCACCGGGCCGGATGGGCTCGTACCCGGGATCGAGTGGGCGCAATTCCCGGTGGATGGCGGCCATCAATCCTCGGACGCCGTGTCCGGCTATTACACGTCGCCGACCGGTGCAGCGGTTTCATATCCGGCCCTGATGCCGGGCAAGGGCGGGCGCTTGACCTTGCTCTTCGAGCGGATGAGCGGGACGATCAACCCGGAGACCCGGTTCATCACGAAGGTCGGCGGCAGGAGCCAGTTCGCTGGCGACGGTCGTCTCCTGAAAGCCGGTGAAGCCCCGTACCGACCCGGCCTGTGCGGCGCCGCCATCCCGGTCTGCCGCTGGGGCGACTACTCGGCCGCGTCATTCGATGGCCGCGATGGGATCTGGATCGCGGGCGAGTATGCCAATCCCTTCACGGACGCGGCCGCCTCTCCGGTATTCGGCCGGAATTGGGGGACGTGGATCGGAGAACTCGCGAGCGGGCGGTAGATCCCGGGGTTGCGCCCCTCGTAGATCAACGGGAAGGCCGGTTCCTCCGGGAGCCGGCCTTCCGGCTTACGGCGCGGGCCAGCGCTGGAGGACGATCTCCGTGTCGGCTGTGACTGGGATTGCCGAGAAGGGCATCCTGCCGATGTTCGTCAAGGTGCCTGGCTTCGTGAACTTCGGACTGGTCGATGCGGGCGGCCACAAGGTTGTCTCGATCAGCATCTGGGAAACTCGCGAAGAGGCTCAGAAGTCGGCCAGCGTGGCCGCTACCTGGGTCAAGGAGAACCTTGCCGACCGGGTTCGTGTCCTGACCACCGAGATCGGTGATCTGGCCCTGTTCCGGGGCGTGCCGATCCACGCCTGATCGCAACTTCGGCAAACGCCGCCCCGGCTCGCTGCCGG